>JAEINY010000070.1 GCA_016342595.1 Marinilabiliaceae bacterium | reverse complement strand
AGAGGGTAGATGCTTAATGCCATAACTCAAATAGCCGATGTATGAAGTTTGTTGAAAACTATTTTCTGAATTGCTGTTAATTTCTATCCCCCCTGGGCTTAGGGCGGAAATCCGCCCTAACCTGATTCGATGGGGAATGATGTATGCTACAGCATGCCATTGAATGCAGTTGCATGCGGTCGCATCTTTTGGCATGTTATCGCTATTTTTGGTTATCTTCTCATAACCTACGACCAGGGAAATTTTTCCCTGGTCTAACGCTATGGAGAGTATCCAACAAGAGAAAACATCAAGTAGGGTAAATATAGAATGAAAATATGACATTCTATATTTATCCCTCTCACAGAACCGTGCGTACGGGCCTCGTACACGGCTCATGTTAAACCTTATTCAGTACAAAATCATAATACTGATGCAACGTATTGGTTTTAACCCGCTCCATATTGAAGAGATGTTTACCATCGAACCAAGAATTAGGTAATGCCATATGCAACAGTTGACAAGAGGAATTTCGCCAGCGAGTAACCGATATTTTCTCGAACTTGCCTTTGTATCCCATACGCCGCAATTGCTTATGCAGTGCTTTCCAGCTCTTCCAGGATCTCATTATCATCATGCGCAAACGACGGCGTATCCATGACATTAGATTCGCAAACAATTTCTTACTTAATGCTACCCGATAGTACATCGAATAACCTCTCAACAAGAGATTTAGCTCATCTATGTAGCAATGCAACTTACGCCCTTGATTACGTGGCGTAAGCTTCCTGACCTTTTCTTTAAACTTTTGGATACTCTTTTCGGATACTGATACTCCGATAGTTCGTAGCACGAAACCCAAGTAGGGTATTCCCTGGTCTAAATTGGTCAGGTGTGTTTTATTGACATTTACTTTCAACTTCAAATCATCTTCAAGAAACTTTGTAGCGATTGCCTTAAAACTGCCTGCCTGACTTCGAGTCGCAGCAAATATCAAAATATCGTCTGCATAGCGCACAATTCGTACTCCCTTGTCTTTCATGTAGTGATCGAACCTGTTCAGGTAAATATTGGTCAACAATGGCGAAATAATCCCACCTTGCGGACAGCCTATTTCTGTTGGGCTTAACTTTCCATCTTCAACAATACCCGATTTCAAGAAACTTGAAATGAGGTTCAAAACTTTACCGTCACTAACTTTCTCGTTGACCGATGATAGTATTAGATGATGGTCTAAGGTGTCGAAACACTTTGACAAATCCATATCAACCACCTGGTCGAGACCATAATGCCGGGTAAAGCGTTCCGCTTTGGCTACCGCATGGTGCGCTGACCGATTGGGGCGATAACCATAACTTGAGGGGTGAAATTCCGGTTCGAAAATGGGTTGCAGGATATTCAACAAGGCTTGTTGAACAACCCTGTCCCTGACCGTAGGTATACCCAATGGTCGTTTGCTCCCATCTTCTTTCGCAATGTAAACACGTTTTACTGCTTGTGGCTCATAAGTGCCACTTTTCAGTTCTTCATGAAGCTGGTACAGGTTCTCTCCTAAGCGTTCTTTAAATCCTTTAACACTTATCCCATCTACTCCACTGGTCTTGCCCCCTTTGTTTCTCTTGACCCTATTAAAAGCCTCTAAAAGATTGGGACGTAAATAAACTTTGTCGATTAAACTGTACCATTTGCGCATTTGTAAATCCTTTTGTTGCAGCGAAATAATCATACCCTTATACAATAGATGCAGGTTCTTTGTTCTCATAGTGTTTCCGATGTTTTTAGCCTGTGGCAATCTGTCGAAAACTAAACTCTGTTACTGAACTCTTGCACGGATTGAGGCAGAAGCAGGCTCGTCACCAACTTCATTACAATTCCTGCTGATGTTTCGATCAGCATTATCTTTGCTTATACTTCCATGTAGTTGTAAAATTATTTCAACTTTGGTTTAACTTCACCCCTTCGCACCTGTTTGAATCTTTTGAATGCAAACAGCCCTTGCAACTTCCCTTGTTAAGCCAACTATCCTGTTTACGAAGCCGTCCGTTAGAACATGTAAATGTATTCGGACTTTGGGTATCGGCACTTTTTGCAACCTCGCCCCAAATACATGCCACAATCGGTTTACTTGCGTTACGTTCCGCAAACTTGCTAGACCTTCCTTCACCCTGTCGTTGCCAACAGCGCACTTAGTTTCGCATTGTCTTCCATCCGATTAGGCGACATAGTTTTCTTGCAAACTATCGGAGTAGTTTGCCTGCAAGGCAAACAAAAAACCCAGATAATAAAATTTATCTGGGTTGAAAAATCATGAAATGCAATTCTCAAAAACTTTCTTCATAAATACTGCTTGTACCTTTTTTATAAATCTGGAAATTCATTTGAAATTTCTCTACTATTTTGAAAATAGGCCGACATTTCCTGTACAATATCTGAATGACTATCAGCTAAATTGTACTTTTCAGATGGATCTTTTTTAAGATCATATAACTCTAATACTGTTTTGTTACTATTTTTAGCATTCAACTTAATTAACTTCCAATCTCCATTTCTAATTGCTTGTCTACCCCCTAACTCATGAAATTCCCAATAAAGTGCTTCATGCTGTTTTTGAATACCCTTGTTTAAAAGAGTCGGTAAAATTGATAAACCATCAATTTTTGTATCTAATTCTTCATTAACAATATCTGCAAATGTTGGCATTATATCCCAAAAAGCTGATATGTGATCTGATTTACTATTTGTTTTAATTTTATTTGGCCATTTTACAATCAATGGTACACGTATACCTCCTTCATATAAATCTCTTTTATACCCACGAAGAATACCATTACTATTAAAATAATCGGGATCAGCACCGCCTTCCATATGTGGTCCATTATCGGAAGTGAAAACAATAATTGTATTATCCTCTATTCCTAATGTTTTTACTTTATCAATAATTTCTCCAACTTGTTGATCTAGTAAATCTATCATTGCTGCAAAAGCAGCATGTGATTCTAACTGTGTACAATAACCTCCAGGTACATAATTTTCTATACCATTAACCCCTTTATAAATTTTTTCTGGCAAAAACTTACCTCTATATTTCTTCAAATTTTCTTCAGGTATAGCTAATTCTGCATGAGGCATTATAGTAGGCATATACAAAAAGAATGGATTCTCTTTATTATTTTCAATAAAATTTAAAGCTTCTTCTTGTATTAAAATAGGTGCATAAGTCTTTTTTTGGCAATTTTTATTTTCTGAAAGAACCACTTTATTTTGATTATGCCATAAATGATCAGGATAATAATGGTGCGCTAATAATTGACAATTATAACCGAAAAATTCATCAAAACCCTGAAAATTCGGATCTCCTTGTGATCCTGGAAATCCTAAACCCCATTTACCGAAAGCTCCAGTTTTATAACCATTTTTCTTTAACATTTTTGCCAAAGTAAATGTCTCTGAAGGTATAGGTAATTGACCTTCTGGCTGAACTTCCACATTCCCCCTTATAAAAGTATGTCCTGTATGTTGACCGGATAATAAACATGATCGAGAAGGAGCACATACAGTACAACCAGAATAATGTTGTGTAAATGACATTCCTTCTGAAGCAAGTTTATCTATGTTAGGTGTATTAATTTTTTTTTGTCCATAACATGATAAATCACCATAACCCAAATCATCAGCAAGAATGTAAATTATATTTGGTTTTTTTTTAATTTTAGCATGGGTGCAGCCGTAAAAGCTTACACCCATAAACATATATAAAGCTATATTTTTTCTCATTGATTTATTTTTCAATAATTTTCATGACTAACCCCGGACAAGAAATATCACTTTTATTATTTTTTGATGTACCGATTAATTCAATTAATTCACCGGGAATTGTAATTGAATTTTTACTAACTTTTATCTTTTTAGTAACATTAATTGCCCTTTTTGATAGTAAATCTTGTAAATACACTTGACTATTTTTATTAAGATCACTTTTAAAATTTAAAGTCAAGCTTTCATAATAACCAAATATACCTACAGGAAATTTAGTAAAACCACAATTAACAGTTATATTAGCTTTTGGATGAAACCAGCTATCATCTGGCTTTACTCTTCCTTCTGTGGCAATACAAATAGCACCATTTCCAAATTTACCAGCCATAACATACGGTTTTTCACCCTTACATTTTACAATTGGTAAATCAATATTTCTAGCCATTATAGCTGGAGCACTTTGAGTTACTTCCTTATCCCATGTACTTTTTAACCATGTATCACCTGCCCTAAACACAATATGATCTATTAAATTCTCATTTGAAAACTTATAAGTTCCATATCCAGCAGAAACAGGAGGTGCAATTCTTTGCCACAGTGCTAACCTATCCATTTCATTCAATCTATTTTCGACATGTCGTTCACCCCTAATTTGTAAATGATAATCTTTTCCTTTATACATTCGAGGAGTATTCATAGGATGACGTTTAACAGCTACTGCGCAACCTAAAGCAGCAGCGATATTACAATCATCCTGTATATTTAAAATAGAGGTGTATTCTGGCTTATTTGCAGTTAATTTTAAAATATCATGTATTCTTTGAAGAGTAACTGTACTAACTAGTAAAGGAACTGCATCATATGTACGAAATACATCACTATTTTTTAAAACATTTAATGCTTGACTAGCTGTACCAGGTCCTTCAGCTTTTCCTTTTATATGTTTTGCGCCCGGCTCATATACTGAAGGATAATAAGGAAGATTTGGTTTATCCCAACTTAAATTTAATGGTCCCGCTCCAGTAACATATTCTAAATAAAGTTCCGGATATATTTTTTGCTTTATATTATAACAAACAAAATCTTTAGTATCTCCACCATCAATTTTCCAATATTCAATACCTGCATATCGACTCCATTCTACAAATCTTTTTCCTTCTTCATGAGTTACATTTCCTCTCACCCATAACCCTAATCCGCGCCATCCTAATGCCTGAATATCTTCATTGAACTTTTTTATTTTATCTTGTGGTGATAAATGAGAATAACAAGGAAAATCATTGTCATCCATTAAAAATGTAAAAAAAGTATTAACCTTAATTAATTTATCTTGCCATCCATGATCAATTAAAAAATAATAATCTCCCCTAGTCTTTGGAAGCATGACAACAGCCATTCCATTTTTACCAAAAATAGATTCTTCCGTTAATTCATTTCTAGCTGCTTCATTTGTAAAAACAGTATTAGGGTCAGGATTGATTACGGATTGGCCAGCATTAATTAAATAATTCTGCCAATACCAAGTACACCAATAATTAGGTGTTTTATTTGCTTTTTTTGGTACTAAATTAATAGCCTGACCACAATGAATCAATAAAAAAAACATTGAAATAAATAATACTCCAAATTTGTTTTTCACTTTCAAATTACCCATAAAATTGCATTTATAAAAAAGGGGGTAATACCCCCTTCCTATTTTGTATTAATAACCTGTATTATTTGGTAATAATGCCTCATTTAACTTTATTTCCTGTATTGGTACAGGGAATAATCTATGATAATCTTTTACATTTTTAGCTCCATCGGGGTTAGTTGTTGCATTTGACTTTACAGCTTCAACGAGTTTACCCCATCTATTCAAATCCCATCTTCTATGATATTCAAAGGCAAGTTCCCATTTTCTTTCATCCATAATTGCTTGCCTGAATTCTTCCTTGCTAAGATTTTTTAATCTTTTACTCTCATCATAATTAAATGCTCGATCTCTTATATCATTAATTTTTGAATAAGCTTCACTAGAAGGCCCATTAAATTCATTTTCAGCTTCAGCATACATTAAATAAGCATCTGCCAATCTATAAACTAAAGTATTTAAATCCCCATTCCCTCTAGGAGAATCCCAATCCATATTTTTCCAAACATAATGGAAATTTGTAACTTCACCTTGATCTTGATCTTGACCATGATAATCGTACATTACTTTTCGAGAATCTTCGGAATCAAAAGTTGACAAAAATTCTTCTGAAGAAGTAATTAATCCAAATCCTGAATTTGGTACATTAATCATAGGTTCATCCATTTGTCTTGGCATATAACGTGAGACACGGAAACTTGAATGAACATCTATTTTATAATCAATTTCAAATATTATTTCAGCATTTTGTTCATTATCCACACCAAAAATATCTTCATATTTATCCATTAATTTATGTGGACCCTCTTTTTGGGCAATTATTTCAGCAGATTTATCTCTTGCTAATTTCCATTCTTTTTCCCATAAATAAACCTTTGCCATTAATATTTTAGCAGCCCATTTTGTAGCTCTACCATAATCCTTACCAGAATATGATGAAGGTAAATTTGTTTCAGCTTCTTTTAAATCTTTAATAATTTGAGCATAAACCTCTTTTACAGGAGTCCTTTTAATTGCTCCCCCAACTTCTTCAACATCTAATTCATTAAGCCACATTGGTACATCACCCCAATGTAAAGTCAAAATATAAAAGTAATGCGCTCTTAAAAATTTAGCTTCAGCTATAATTCTTTTTTTCAAATTTTCATCCACATTAGAAGATACATTAACTCGATCAATTAATTGATTAGCATCCCCAACCGCTGCATACATATTCTTCCACATCGCTCTTAAAGAATTTTCATTTGCATTACTTACGGTGTAAATGTGAAAAGGTAAAACATTTTCTCTACCACCAGTAGGTCGGGCAAGATCAGTCCCTAAATGTACCCAATATCCATAATCCCAACTTGGACCATTAGCATATAAATTATAAAGATTATTGTATACTCCAGTTAAACCTGATAAGGCTTCAGCATCAGAAGTATAAAATTGATTTGGGTCCATAATGCTTTTAGGTTTTTCTTCAAGTGCATCATCACAAGAGATAAAAGCAATAGTCACAATAAAAAGATATAATATTTTTTTCATTTTCATTTTTTAAAATTCAATATTTAAACCTAAAGTATACGTTCTATTTTGAGGATAAACAGCTCCATCATACCCTCTTAACAACTTACCCGAACCTTTAGCATTTACTTCTGGATCAAAACCATGATCATAATTTGTACAAATAAACAAATTTTCACCAGTAAAATATATTGAAGCTTTATTGAGCCATTGAATATTTTTAACAGGTAAATTGTATGAAAATTTTAACGTTTGTAAACGTAAAAAAGAACCATCATGAACACTTACTGAAAAAGCTGGAGAATTTATATCTAATACACCCTGCGATCCAGCTCTTGGAATATTTGATGTAGGATTTTCTTCAGTCCATCTATCACTACACTCTTCATATATATTTGCAGCAAAATCACCAAAGAAAAATTTTGGAGTTTCTGTATTTAGAATATCGTTTCCATAACTATATGTGAAAAACAAATCTAAATTGAAATTTTTGTATTCGAAATTACTAGAAAATCCTCCATAAAAATCAGGTTCTGGTGAGCCGAGGATAGCATAATCATCAAGTCCATCATATTTCCCATTCTTATTACAATCTTTAAATTTTGGATATCCAGGTTTTACACCTACCATATAATCAGGATTAGAATCTATTTCTTGTTGAGATTTCCATGTACCTTCATATATAGCACCATAAAATACAATAGCAGATTCACCTTCAATTAATCTTGCGCCACTTCCAAGGTTTCGATAACCTTTTTCTGTTCCTAAATCTAAAACTTTATTTTTGTTTTTAGCTATATTAAAACTGGCTTCCCAAGTAAAATTATTTGTTTTAAGAACTTTACCACTTATCATTAATTCTAATCCTCTGTTCTCTATTTCTCCAATATTATCAAGACGTGTTGAATATCCTGTTGTATTTGGTAATTCAAGAGAAAGTAAAAGATCTTTGGTTTTTTTATAATAATAATCAGTTTCCACATTTAATCTACCTCCTAAAAATGAGGCATCAAAACCAATACTTAATTGATCAGTAGTTTCCCATTTTAAATCATTATTAGCTAAATTTCCTTGAGAATAACCTATATTTTCTAATTCATTAAACCAATAATTACTTATTCCAATTGTAGGTAAAGTGGAGTAAATATCAATTGCCTGACTACCAGTTCTACCATAACTTGCTCGAAATTTTAAATTATAAAAAACATTTAGATTTTTTATAAAATCTTCTTCACTCAAGCGCCAAGCAAAAGCTGAAGAAGGAAAAAATGCCCATTTTTCATTTTTTGCTAAACGAGATGAACCATCTTGTCTTGCAGATAAAGTAAATAAATATTTATCTGCAATTGAATAATTTACTCTAGCTAAAAATGAGACAATTGTCCAATCCTTAAAATCAGAATCTACTTTTCTTAATTCTGGATCACCTGTTTCTAAATTATTATATTCAAAAATGTCATTATTAAATCCTTCACCTTTACCCCAAACACTTTCACTCTCGTAATGTTGATAAGTAGCTCCTCCTAATAAACTAAAGCGATGCTGATCAATAGTCTTTGTGTAATTAATAGTATTTTCATTCAGAATATTATAATTGTTATTTACATCTATTCTTCCATAACCACCTTTATTTAAATCTTTTCTTCTTGGTAAAGATCCCGGAGCATATTGATTTTGTTTTATGAAATTTAGATCAGCGCCAAAAGAAGTTTTAAAAACTAGATTATTATTAAATGAAGCAGTTAAATCATATTTAGTTAATAATCTAGTCCTGTAAGTATTATTCTTCATCAACTTAGATTGAGCTATTGGATTTTCAAATAACTGCCCACTTAGAGGATTTTGTGTGTTATATTCACCATTTTCATCATATACAGGCAATAAAGTAACAGCCTCTTTCAAAACATTCCATAAACTAATAGTACTGTTTTGGGTATTTGTACGACTTAAATTCATTTTGGCACCAAATTTCAACCAACTAGTTAAATCAGTATCTAAATTTAATCTAGTTTGTAATCTCTCATATCCGGAATTTTTTATAATACCCTCTTGATCAAAATAATTAGCTGAAAAATAATATTTCGTTTTTTCACTACCACCTTTAAAAGCTACATTCAAATTAGAAATTGCTCCAGTTTGAGTTATTTCTTCTTGCCAATTTGTATTACTAACTTTTGATAAATCAGGGAAAGAAGGACTCTTTCCATTAAGTTTATCCGCATCATTTGCATATTTAGCTCTTTCAACACCAGACAAAAAATCTATTGTTTTTGGTAACTTTTGTATACCCTGAAAAGCATCCACAGTCATTACTGACTCCCCACTTTGTCCTGATTTTGTGGTAATTAAAACAACACCATTGGCCCCCCTTGCTCCATAAATAGCAGTAGAACTTGCATCCTTTAAAATTTCTATTGATTCAATATCTGCAGTATTTATAGAGTTTAAATCGCCACCTCCAATAAAACCATCTATTACATATAAAGGCTCATTTGAGGCATTAATTGAATTCCCTCCACGAATACGAATGGATGCCCCACCTCCAGGTACACCACTATTTGAAACAACTTGAACACCTGAAGTTTTTCCTCTTAAAGCTTGATCAACCCTAGCTACTGGAGCAGCCGATAATTCTTTGGCTTTGATTTTAGTTACTGAACCTGTTAAATCACTCTTTTTTACAATACCATATCCAACAACCACAACTTCATCAATATCACTGATTTCACTTTTCAACACCACCCGAAATGTACTTTGATCAGCAATGGGCAGCTCCTGCCTCACAAATCCTATAAAAGAAAAAGCAAGAGCCTGGGCATCAGGTGATACTTCCAAACTAAATTCACCATGAATATCCGTAATGGTTCCGGTCGTCGTTTCTTTCACATAAACATTCACGCCTACCAATGGCTCGTTGGTTTCAGCATCAATGACCTGACCTTTCAAAGTCTTCTTTTCAGGCTGCCCTGTTTCCTGAACAACAGCTTTCTCTTCTGGTTTTAAGGGTCTAATTATAATGTAGTCATCAATCAATTCAAAAGTTAACTCTGTATCTTGAGTAACCACTTTAAGTAAATCTTCTAATTCAAAATACTTTTCATTAATAAATACCTTGTCGCTCAAATTAATTTCACGATTACTAAGTAGTGTTGCAATGCCTGTTTGTGCCTCAATCTCTTCAAACAATTGCTCATAGGTTAGTTTATTCTTCTTAATAACCACCTTTTGGGCAAGACTCGTTGCCGAAACCTGAAGCAACACTGCAAATAACAGAATAAAACTGATCTGCATAATCATTAATAGTTTTCGTGGCATACTCAGCTTAAAAAAAATTGCATACCACTTCTGATTTTTTTTCATATTTTTGTAATTAAGGTTTAATACTTTGGGTTAAAACTATCAGACTATAACCCAAATATTTGAATAGAATTCACCAAAGAGTGTTGGAAGCACTCTTTGGTGTTATTTTTTTTCTTTAACAAGAACGGTACGTCCTTCGACTGTTACTTCTACATTGGTTGTTTTTTCAATTAAAGCCATAAAATATTCAAAGTCTGCATTTCGATTAACACGGCCAGTAAAAGGAAATTCGGATACTGCATCATTCGCAAAATAAAAATCAACATCATACCATCTAGCCAGTTTCTTCGACAACTCGTTTATTGGCATGTTTTTAAACTTAAATACGCCCTCAACCCAACTGGTATAAAGCGATACTTCGACTTCTCTAACCCCAACACTAGAGGTTGGTATAGATAACTCAGCCTGCTCACCCGGCCTTATCAAGGTTTGCTTGCCATCCACTTCAATACCAACACTTCCTTCTACCAATGTTATCTGTTCAACTTTATCATTTTCATAACACATAACATTAAAACAAGTACCAAATACCTTTATTCTGGAATTATCGGTGTGAACAATAAACGGTTTGGACACATTATGAGCCACATGAAAATAGGCTTCTCCTTTTAAAGACACCTCTCGCTTATCACCTTTAAAGCCCACCGGAAACTTAAACACTGAACCCGAATTGAGCCACACCTTGGTACCATCGCTTAGTTGCAATTGATACTCTCCTCCATTAGGTATTTTAACGGTATTATAGGTCAAACCTTCAGTCTCTACATTATGATACACCAAAGTATTTAAAGAATCTTTACCAATAACTTGTCCATCATCTTCCAAAACTAATATCGAATTGTTCTTATCCAATTCTACCTCATTACCATCACTTAACAACACCGTTGCTTTATGGCCGCCGGATACAATATTCGCATTTATTGCTATTCCCTCATGTTCAATATCTGACCTGAGCCAGGTGATTAATGCAAAGAGTAATGGCAGAACAATAACTGCGGCGTATTTAAATATCGCCGGCATTAAACGCCTTATAGCACCTGCAGGTGCTATCACTTTGGCAAAGGCGATATCACTATTGATCGAATCATATATATCAAAAGATGCTTGGATTCGTTCTTTTTTAATAACCTTCTTGTACAAAACTTCATTCGTGTCACTTAGTTGGCGCCACTTTTGAATCTGCTGCAAATCGTCGCGTGTTGCATTACCTAGTAACTGCCTGACGATAAAATCTTCTGTTTGATACTGCTCATTCATAATTAAGCCTCTATAACCTTTTCACACCTAACATCTGTTTTTGGGTGACATGTATGCAAATTTTTTCACAAAAAAAACCACTTTTTATCCTTCTCAACTGTTTTGTAGTCGAAAAATGATAACCATAAGTGTGCTATGTCTTTCTTCATATAAACATTTTTATCTATTTTTGGGCTTACCATGAAACAATTGACAGAAGAACATATTCAACAAATAACTAAAGGAAATGAAAGGGTATTCAAAATAGTTTTTGATAGCTACTATCCACGTCTCGTTGGTTTAGCGTCGAAATATCTGAATAACCAAATGGAGGCCGAAGATATTGTAACTGATGTTTTTCGTAAGGTGTGGGAAAAGCGGCAATACATATCTGAAGTTGGTTCGTTTGATTCGTTTCTGTATACCTCTGTTCGTAATCGTACGTTTAACTACATTCGTAATCAAAGCCGGAAGGAGAACCATCATCAGGCCATTTTAAATGATATGCCGTATGAAGCTTTTGAAGAGACAGCCTTTGAAGAAAACATCCATCACAAATTATATCAAGCCATTGAACAACTACCTCCACAAGGACGCAAGATATTTGAACTAAGTGTATTATATGGATGGAAGGAAAAACAGATAGCTGAAGACCTAAACATCTCTATAAATACAATTAAAACACATAAAAAAAGAACTTTAAAAGACTTAAGAGAGCGACTTGGAAAATATTATATTTTCTTATTCTTTTATTTATAAGGGGAGATTATGTCATTGGATATGGCTGCTTGTAACTTCTCGTTAACATTGCCTGTTACATAGAAATAGGGCAGGCCTTCTTTGTTGTTGACCCAAAATTCCTGCATACCTGGCAGGCAGATCTTCTGCCTGGAAACATGTTTCTTATCCAGATTGGCTTTATGTCCATGGTAAACCTGAATGTGCCCGTCTATGTAATAGAATTCGTTTTCTTCGCTCATATTCCAATCGGTAGCGAGTTGTTTATTCCAGTCATCAGCTTTCTCCTGGTTACTTAATTGCTTCAATTTTGAACGCAGGCATTTAGCCTCCGGTATCCGATCTACACCAAGAAGCTTCCCAAATTCCCCGGGACTTACCCGTTTCAATTGCTCTGCATTTTTGATGCGGCACAGGTACATAAATGCCAATAGCAGAATGATGAAATGAATGTAGTAATAACCTATCTTTAACTCTTTGTAGTGCTTTTGAAAACTGAACAATCCTGTCTCCATTAGGAAAGGTAATAACAGTAATACTCCGCCATGGGCTAGGTTTTGACACACTTCAAAAGCCACCGAAGTTTCTTCCAGTTTATGATTGGAGGCTTTGCAACATTCTTCAATATTGCCTGCTCCTATTCCAAATATACCGGAAATAAGTACATCAAATTCATTCCGGTCGCGAGGTTGACTACATCCATCGGATGGTGGGGAACAATTAGCGGAGAGACCATTTTTTTTGCATACCCTTTTTAATGTAATAACGCAATGCTCCTTCGGTAACACCCAATAGCCTGGCCACATTATTTACAGAGTAAAATTCATCAATCAATTTCTGGGCACGTGTCAATATCTCTTCGGTTATTTTATGACAACGGCCCCGATTATCCAAACGATTAAAGAACCAATCCGGCCCTTTTTCCCGAAGGGCTTTTGCATAACGCTGGATATTACGATTTGAAATACCTAAAGCCCTGGCTATCTCAATAGGCTCAAAAGTCCAGTATTCACCATATTACCTGTAATTTAGCGGTAATTATTCGGATCATCTTTAAAATGACAAAAAATAGAGGAACCATTATGAAGATAATACACGAAATCATCCTTTTCAAAAACGCCAACACAAGCGTTGATCAATTTTGTCGTCGGTGGAAAAATGGGTAATTGCATCTGCATGTCTTATCACTTTTCTGCAAAATGCGACTTTTTAATTTACGATTGAAACTACTGAAAGCCATATTTCTTCTGAATGGGGTCAGGAGTTCTGAATCTGTGATAATCTGCGTAATCGGTGCTTCCTTTTTTTGTACGGTGCGTCTTTTTGTAGCACCTTTTATAAAATAACAAAAACGGCACACAAACACCACTTCTTGCGCCTGTTATACAACAATGGGAAATACTGGATTTTACCAAACAAAGGTGTTAATTTCAATTCTCCCCTTGTGGAAGCCTAGTATTCATAAAAACAAGAAACAGATGAGTAACAAAGTTGCTTTTGACGAACTACAACCCCAAATCAAACAGATTAAGCGGGTTGAATTACCAACCATGCCCATGGATGTGTATAACCAACAAGCCGAAAACCTGGCCATCTGGGCCCGGGAGGACCTGAGCGAGTTGCAGGCCCGTGGCCTGACGCCTGAAATGCTGGACGATCTGGAGAAACGCACCGATGCCAGCCGTTATGCGCAAGGCATCTGGTTCAAAGAACGGCATGCCCGCCAGGAAGCGGAGATGGAATGGCGTGCCCAATCACCGGCGGCTTACGAATTGCGGGACCGGCTCATTGATGAGTTTGAATTTGCCTTCTACCAAAAACCATCGCTGCTGGCACGGGTGGATGAGGTGAAGAAAGGAAGCGGCCATGCCGACATGATTCAGGATTTGACCAACCTGGCACTGCTGGGCAAAGATAACCAGGCTTTACTGGAAAGTACCAACACCGATGTGGCCCTGCTGGATACTGCCTTAAGCACATCGGATGCCATGGCCACCTTGCTGGCAATGGCCAACGGCGAAAAAGCAGAAGACAACGCCACTAAGCATTTGCGCGATCAGGCCTATACCTACCTGAAAGAGGTGGTGGATGAAGTGCGCCGCTACGGCCGCTTTGTTTTCCGCCAGAACAAAGCCCGTTTGGTGGGCTACCAGAACAGTTATAAAAAGGCGCATAGCTAGTACAAACGCATTTAACCTTCAACCACGCTGTGGTTGTTTGCCTTTATACAATACCCCCTGCACTTCGTACAGGGTTATTCACATTGAATCCATTTCAGAATTCATGAAAACCGCGAATGTGGTAAATAGCGATCAAAATAATTTGAATTGCCCCGAAAAGGGTTCAATTTTTAAATTGCGTTGCCCTGTGATGTCAGCAGTAAAAGTCCCGGTTATCCGGGCTTTTTTTATGCCACCGGGCGGATAAATTGATTTTGAAGGCGGATAAGGGAGACATGGACACGGATAAATGGTTATGCCACCCGGATAAGGGGTAAAGCCCGGCGGATAAGTCCCTGATGGGGCCCGGATAAGGGGTGATGATAGGAGGATAAGGGTTAAATATTAATGGTTAAGGATTAGTTGTTAATGGTTAATGGGGGCTTACCAAATCAATTTAGCTAGCCCCGTTTCGCTATCTTGAAGGATCATATTCCCACATGGCATTGGTTTCGCCCAGTCCAAGATAGGCCTTGCCACCCATAGAAAAGCCAATCCCCATATCCAGGTCGGAGTATACATTTGTCGGCACATAATTCCAGTAATTCGATCCTACGCTATAGGAATAGAAATGATCGGAATAGGTGGTTTTCACGTAAAACTGTCCATTGAGCTCGAAGCCGATGGCTCGATTATTTATACCCGCCGAAGGATAATTACTGATTCTTTCCCACTTATTAGATGAAGAGTCATACAGATAAAATCGTTTTTCACCATCACCGGCAAGGGTCACATTGCCCAAGCCCACAATTGCTTTGGTAGAGTTGGCTAAAGCAATACCCCACCACATGCCAAAATAATCATCAAAAGGATAATTCGTTACTTCCGTCTAGGCATCCTGGCTTGCCGAATACTCCCAAAAATCAGGAAAGCCTGAATTCCCGGTCCGCCAAATGTGTCCTGTACCTAAGTAGCCTCTGCCATTTATGTCAAAAGCCACGGCACCCGACCGTTTTTCACCCGCAAAATCAGCTTTTCGCTCCCAGGTATTTGTACTGATATCGTACTGCCACCAATCGCTCAATTCACCTTTACGATCATTATTGCCGGTTCCAAAATACACCTTCCCATCCTTACTAAAGCCTGCCCCATAGCGTCGTGGTATGCCGGGAAAATTGGCCAAGCGTTTCCACGTGCCTTTCAAGGGCGCATATTCCCACCACTCAGTCGTGTTATTTAAGCCAATGTAGGCCTTATCCTGCCAGACGAAACAATTGGCTAAAGTGTATCCTTGTGAATAACCTGTTTTATTTTCTGTCAGCGGCGCATCGGCCAGTCTGAACCATTGATCATTAATCACCACCTGATCAGCGAAAACCCTGGTCTCATTCACCACCTTAACAGTCACATCCACCTGTCGCTGAGGGTAAATAACGTTATCTTGTAAGGGTAACTTCACTTTTAATTCTGAAAGAGAGGCTTCCACCACCTCCACCGTTACCCCTCCCACTTTCACCTCATTGTTTTGAGGCAGCGGACTAAACCCTTCGCCTGACAGGGTTAATAGTTGACCGGTTAAAACAACCCGGGGAGTAAACGCTGTGATTATTAACGGATCTAAAGTAAATGACAGACCGGCTGTGATTCGTTGATTGTTCATTTCAACACTGACCGGACATTGGCGTTGATTAAGTGCCTCCGGTACTTTAACTGTTAATTGCTGATCGGTGTGATGCGTAATTTCAGCCTCATGTTCGCCAAAATAAACCTTGACGGAAGAGGGGTGAGACAAAAAGCGATCGCCACTTATGATCACTTCTGACTCAAACGTCCCCTGCCTGGTATTGAATGCGTTTACGAGCGGCAACACCAGATCGTAAGATTCATCAGTACTGGTTTTATGCCCATAAATAGCAACACCTACCTGGCCGGATTGCGAATCCAGGGTGTTGGGGATAATAACCCGCAAGGTGTCCTGGCAGGCTTTGATAACCTTTGCCGGATGCCCGCCGATATCCACCACATTTTTAGCCGGCCGGTAACTATAATTATCACCCACAATGGTAATGGTATCATCGATGTTCCCTGTTTTGGGAAAGAAATCAATTATTTCAGGAGCCAGGCTTCCCTGACTGATAAATGCCACTTCATTACTATAGCTTATGTAGTCTTCATTTATAATGTACCCCCGCACATAATAAATCTCCCCTTTTTTCAACAGCGTACTGATTTTCCTGGTGAATACCCCCTCCACAAAAGGCTCATTTATGACATACTTATCCTCCTTATCCACTGCCGGGCCAGGAGCGGTTCCCCAAACAAAACCAAACTCATTTACACTGGCGGAGCTGCCACTAAGCAGTTTAGCTTTTACTATAACCCCTTCTTCACTTACATCGTTTATGGGTTCAAGCTGAATAAGCGAATAAGCTCTTTCAGGCATTTCGTCACAAGCCCCAAACAGCCCACTCACACAAAGTAATAACCCGACAGGCCAAAGCCAAAATTCCACACTTCTTTTCATGATCCGAGTACAATAGAATGAATTAGTTGAATACCTGTTTAGGATTTCCAAGGGTTACAATAAGGCCCCCCTGAACCGTATTAACAAACAGGCTTTCGTTGGTATAACCGCTATTCAGCCACACCACATTAAAATTATAGCCTAATCGTAAGCCTACGCGTTGTGTGATGCGGTAGCTAATGTGAGGACTCACTTGAAACCCAAAACCTGAACTTGTTTCATTCATCTCCAACACCGGCTCTACGACTTCTGTAGTGCGAACCGGAATGATTTCATTATCGATTTTCAACATTCTCTCCCCCGAATAATAATTATACTTAGGAGCCAGGGCTAAAGCCATCTTTAACCAATTCCACACACCGGAAACTTTATGTGGGGAATGAAGGCTGATTTGTGGGCCCACTGAAAAAACGGCTCCCTTTTCTGAAACAAGTTCTGCAAAACCAGGAGAAACGGAGGGTTCAGATAAGCTGGTATAATCCAGCACCAACCCGGCCGATAACCAATCCATCACTTTTCTTCCATAGGCCATATTCAAATTTAAAGCCGGCTGAGTGATCGTTGAAGGAAAAAAAAGATTGTCGCTTTGTCCGCTTAAGTTCCCATACCCGGCTGTCACACTAATCGTATAGTTGGCATCCAGCAGTTGTCCCTCCACGTTGACCATGACCAGAAATAAGAAAACAGTTAATAGTAGGTTTCTCATTAGTATTAATTTATTCTTAGTTTATATACATACTCTTTGTTTAGCAAAAAGACCTCACCATCTTGATCAGGAGCAAATTTGAATTCGTAGTCATCATCCGGAAGATAATCAGGCTCCGGTAGTTCATAACTATTCGTGTCCATGACGAACCTTAATATTTTTGAAATATAGGTGCCACGTTGCATATAACACATGTAAATGTTATTTCCTTGTTGAAAAACATGTTGCGGCAACTTAAACATATTGCCCGGATCTACAGGTGATGGGTACCACTTCTCTAATTTCCAGGTTTGGGTAGACAGCGTTTGAATACCATAGGCAAAATACAAGTATAAAGTGCCATTGTGTTCGGTAGCAAAACGCGGGTAATACCCCTGAAGGTCATTAACAACGGGCCCTGTCTTCCAAGTGGTATCTTTAATATAACTCTTCCCATTTGTTGTGAAGACTTGCAGCCGGCCATTAATCACACAGCCGGCGGTTAATTCATCATCCGGTGTATCCAGGTCCTCCGCCTCCCATTTCTCTTTGAGGGAATCAAACTTAAACAGCTTTCCTTGAAAGATAGCGTACACCTCTTGATTAAAAAAGATGGGGACATTGGTTTTACTATGAATCGGTACCGGGAAAAAATCTGAAGCCAGCTTAGTTTCCACCCCGGTGTTTAAATCAATTACAAAACCTTTTTCATTATACCCTCCGGCATAATACAATTTATCATCTTTGGTAAATGCAAAATTATTATATCCTAAAAAATCAAGGGGTTCGTATTTAAGATGATATTCCAGATAGTCATCTAACTCAAATAAAATCCCGGTGTCATAGGTCCGGTTATTTAAAAGGGTTTTCAATTCGAAAGTTCCGGCTCCCATAACCCCATACAGCTGAATCTCATTGGGCACGATACTAAAAGCACCTCCATTTCTTGACACACTAAAAATCCGTCCACTCTCTTTGTGCTGGAGGATATAAGCGCCTTTTTTTGGTAAATAGTCCCCGTTAATGATACTTACTTCTTCGTTGTTTCGTCGCATAACAGTTGACGAAACGGTATGCACAACGGGTACGGGAATTTCCAGTTCCACCTTGTTTGTTAATCGTCCAAAAGAATCTATCCAGATCTGGTATCTGCCCGGGATCATTTGATATGGTAACTGACGGTAAAACTCATCTTCGTAGTTCGTTCCATAACTAATTGTACCTGTAATTTCCGGTTCATCGATATTTCGATACTGTACAGCACCATTATAATATGTCCCCTGTATATAAATTTCTAATGGTGAACCGTAGGCCAGCTTATTTTCTGACAAGGCCTCAATGACGGGCAATTTATGCCCTACTTTAGCGCTGTAAACGCATGTGCCCAATGGCGAATGAGGCGCACTCAACCGACACTCCAGGCTAAATTCCGAATTGGAATAGTTGGTATAATGAATGTCGGGTATCACCACAAGGCTATCCTGATACTTTTCCACCATCCGGCACTTGTTTTCTTGGATGAAAATTTCAAATTCACCGGTTCTAAAATCTACGTTTGTGCCATAAATGGTAAGGGAGTCTGTTGCATAAATGCTTGATCCGGCCAACCCTGTTATACTTTGTGAACGATACTTAAAAGCCTGCTCTACGACCAGCTCATCATCAAGCTGTGCATACCGGACCGGATAGTCGGCTCCTTCGCCTAAAAAAGGAACCACAAATTTGATTTGTTTTTGCTGCACTTCTTCCGGTACAATCAAGTGATTGCCAAAGTAGAGCCGGCCATGACCGGCAGAGAAATAATCACCGGTGAGGGTAACTGTATCAGGGTATTGCCCTTCACTCTTGTTCAAAGCGCCTATCACAGGAGACAAAAACTCAAAGTCAATGGCCTTTGATGATTTTTTCCCGTAGACTTTCACAGACACCCTACTCTTTTTAACATTCAGTTCGGCAGGCACAATGGCAAAGATCGTGTCTTTTGTACCCCAGGTCTTTTGAGCTGAGAACTGATCGAAAAAGACGCTATTGTTCATTCCGGAATGATCAAAATTGGAGCCGATAATCTTAACGGTATCTTGCCAAAAAGCCAATTGAGGGACTATCTGATCAATAACCGGGGGCAATGAACCATTTGAATAGAAACTCACTTGATTCCCATATACCGTGGCTTTGCCAGTCCGGGCAAAACTTCTGACGTAATAAGTTGTGTCCGGCATCAAGGCATCTTCTGGCGCTAAACTGTAGCTTCCCGATATGGGCGTTTCCATCCGTACAAGCGATGATTTTTCAATACTTGGCAGCTTTTCCAGATCGTATACAAACCCTTCTTCAAGAATTGACTCATTGCTCTCCAGCACCAACGCGGCATTGAACTCAACGCCATTTTCAGTAGAACCATCAATTTTAACTTCATTGGTTGACAATAGCAGAAATTCAGCCTTTCTCGACTCCTTATTACAACTGCAAATTAACACGGTAAGTAGTGCGGTCAGAAAGCAATTACGGTAGGTCATTTTATTCAGATATTTCAAGTTCATACATATCATTCAAATAGTAATACTCCCATCTCGATGAGGAAAAAGTACGACCCAACACACTGAAGATGGAATTTCCAATGGTGAAAGTGGAAGGCATTGATCTGGATGAACCCGGGAAATAGATTTCCTCCATGGAGTAATCTTCCATATCAACCGAATACACCGACCGTGTACCTCTTACCTGATGACATTCAGGTAATACAAAATAAACTTTGTCACTACAGTAAGTAACTCCATACTCATATCCTACATAACCGGTTTTATTCATCGACCATTCATTTCCATCATATTTGAAAATCTCATCTTTACTAAAGATATAGCCATTACCTTCAATGCTTAAACCCTGTGCATAATAGTAATTTATATCAGGGGTCTGGAGTTGGGTCCAGTGATCTGATGCCGTATCATACTTCCATAAATCAACGATTTTGCCTATTCCCTGTGTGCTGCTTCCGTCTTGTGGAACAAAACCACCATTGATATAAATATCATTATTTATTGAAAAAACACTGGCTGACCGTCTGGGCAGGCCATTAAAATCACTCATTTGAATCCAATTATTAGCTATGGGATCATATTTGTACCAATCCTTCTTCAGGTCGCCGCTTATATCCTTATAAGCCTCCAATTCACTGGTTCCCAAGCCGACGTATGCCACCCCATCAACCACACATGCTGAAGCCGCCGCTCTTCCCCCGCCGGGTAAATTGGCTATTTGTCTCCAGCTGTTTATTGCAGGGTCGTACTCATAAAAATCGGAATAGTGATTGGTTCCATCAAAGCCGGTTCCCACATAAGCTTTTCCGTTTAAAACAAAGCTGACGGCATATCCTCTGCCTCCACCCGGGAAACTTGCTTTTCGTTTCCATGCCCACCGGCCTTGATTCTTTAAAACAAATAGGTTACTGGAGTTTTGGGTTCTATCTGCTATTTTAAGCGCCACAGTGAACCTTTTCTCGAAGGTATAATTGAGATCGAATGTCCAGTTATCAGGAAATTTAAAATACAAAGTGGTGGGTGTGGATTCCAGTATATCCACCTTAATATCATCAATGAAAAGATTATTGTATTTGATTTCGGGATTGAATCCCTCCCCATGAATGGTAATAAAGATGTCATCACTCAAATCGTGTATGGTATCTGTTTTTGCTTCATCGAAACGGAAGGGCTTAAGGTTTAAAGAACGCTCAGCAACAGTTGTAACTCCTTCAGATTTTACGGATAGCAGGCTTGTACTATTCATTATATTGGTTGGCACTACAAATTTCATGAGACTATCCGACAGAAATGCGATCGGCACGTCTCTTGAATCCAACTTAACTGATGTATTGGTCCGGTGAGGGTTAAAGTTTTTTCCCCTGATAACCACCGTATCGTTAAAGGTTATTAGCGTTGGATAAAAACTTTCAAGTTGTGGTTGCAGATAGTGAAAGGAATCCTTGGTGCCAGATGAAGAATCGTATGTTTTGATGAAAATTCTGACCTGCGCATCATTTACTTCAGCCGGGACAATTACTTTAATTAAGCTATCTGAATTAAAAGCAACATGTGCTTTTAATTGCCCGAACTTAACCTCATTGGATTTAAAACTAAACCTTTCTCCTTTTATAGAAACAGTATCACCCCAATGTCCGGTATGGGGCGAAAAGGAATAGATTTTTGGCGGGATACTTCCATTACTGACAAAAGTAACAGCCTCGCCGAATACTAGATAATCTTTTGTACGAACAAAAGCTTTAAGGAAATAACTTCTGTCTTTTATCAATGAGGCATTGATTCTGCAATTAAACTTCTTTTTACTTAAAGTTTCCTTCCGTACCATTTTCTCTGAATGATCATAATTCAGAACAGGTATCGTATCCCATATAAAACCATACTCAGTAATTGCCGTTGTGCCGCTTGACAATATCTCAGCATAAAAAGTTGCACCCTCAGCACTTACATCTGTTACCTCAAGGGTACTTATCCGTGGGTATTCCCGGGATTCCACAACTTCTTTTTGACAAGTGACACAAAAAATCAGAACTAATGCACCAGCTAATAAAAGTAATTTATTCATTTGTTATTGGGTCAAAAAGTTAAACCTGTTGAAAGTCTGTAGGATGTGAAAGTTGTTTCGAGCCCATAGTTTTGAGTGTTTACCCCATATAAAAAGGAAAAATTACTAAAAGCCCTAAATTTCTTCAGCAGTTTGTATTCAATACCAAAGCCCCCCGTAATCCCGCTGTTGAATGTCTTAAAAATATCCAGGGTCTTTTCAGATGTATACACTCTATTATTTGACACCTTTTCAGAATAAATCTTGGTATTACTTTTTAGTATCGAATTACCATAAAGCCCAACAAATAGATCAGGTCTGAATTTTCCTTTTGGGTAGGTGTACTTAAGTGAAAAACTACTTATTAAATTACTATTATAAAAATGGTAATAGGAATGGACTTCACTATTAACATCCGACTGAAAAGTTGTGCCATAAAAATAGTCTTTATTAACAGCCAGATTTAATAAAAACGTTAGCTTTTCATTCAATCGCGGAACGATAAAATTCAGAGCCAGGCCGGCAAATGGACTTGAACTCATCTGAAAATCCGCTTGCCCTAACTCTGAGTTATCAAAAGCGATGTGGCTTAATGAATAACCTATCAAAGGCTTCAACTGAATTTTTAATACCGGTAGCTTCTTTTCATAAACAACACAAGCCTCATCACCACATTTATAATCGTGATACTTGCGGGTTATTTGAATCAGAGATTTGTGAGACAAATCCGCCTGAACAATATCTTTTCTGATTTCCGGACAATCGGCCAATGCATAACTTAACAGGCCAAGATATCTGTTATCCCGCTTAGTAAAAACATGGCCATCTTTTTCAAACTCTATTTCTTTGCTCCTTAATTCCAGTAATTCATCATTTTCCGATTCGATAAAATAAGCACTGTAGACTGTATTCTTGTAATAGTAAAGGTTGGAGATCCCTTTTAAAAGAAATTCAACAAATACAGTATCATTTAACTCATCGGATTTAATTTCTTTGGAGACATAAAACTTACCCGTATTATAACGGTATCCATAAATATCGCCGGGTAAGAATTCTTTTGAAGGAGCTTCGTCCGAATCTTTGTAAGTACAGATCTTCATATTCCTTAACTCACTTCTATAATCAACCAATCCTTGAAGGGTATCTAAAGAATTGGTGATGATACAACCAGGTCGGAAATCAGATTGTGCAGAGATATTAAATAGGGCAATTGTAAGAAAGCACCATAAAATTAGTGAACGCATAAAAGGATTAATTATAAATTGGTTTATACTTCATTTCTTTAACCGGTATAATCTGAATCCCTTTACCCAGAATACAACACGCAATAAACACTTCAGATGAATCAGTTTTAATAAATTTTGCTTTTAATATTGGTCCTTTAAGTTTCTGTTCATAAGTCCCGAATTGTGTCCTGACTTTTAATAAATGATCGAGTCCACCCCAACATTCGATCTTTCCTTCATGTCCAGTGTCTAAGCTCAAAAGCCAATTCCGTGATACCTTGGTCTGACTGATGAGTCGAGATTTATTAATATTAGCAATATTCCATTCATACAGGTTACCATCATCTCCCACACAAAGTAATCGATCTTTGTTAGCGTTAATAACGACTTTTCTAACCCATTTTTTACCGATGAACAATTTATCAATCCAGTCATTAGTTGGTTCCTTAAATAGGGAGATACTACCGTCCGCGCTTGAAATGGCAATTAATTGCTTCTTTTTTGAAACTTCGATTGAAGTAATGGCTTTATCGTGTTGATAAAATTCACTCACTACATCTGCTTCTTTTATTGATTGCTGATAAACCATTCCATTTTCGCAACCACATAGAAAGGAACGATCATCACCACTAAGTGCTAATGCATTAATACTACCGGCCGTATAATCTTTCACAAAAAGTGATTCACCCGATAGGTTTGAAACAGCCATCACCTGGCCTGATTTTGTACCCAATAAAATGGTATTAGTATTAGAATGCACCAGAATTGAGATAACCGGACTATCCACCTGAATGTCGATAGTTTTAACTACCTCTTTATTAACCAGGCTAAATTGCGTAATACTATTTTCATTAGCATAATACAACACCTGACCATCTGCAGAGGTTGTAAAACTATAAATACTTGAGTCGCTATCAGGAAGTTGGACGATGGTATTATTTTGAGAATGCAGAATGATCAAACAAGATTGCAGTAAAATAAGTGAAAGAGTTATAAATAGCTGCTTCATAAAAAGGGTTACATATTTAACTAATTTTTATCACCCCAAATTTAACAAAAAAAGACATACTAAGAAACTGTCATGTATTCTGTTTCATCATATTATTCAGCTCCGATCTTAAAATAAGAAATCATTAAATATATGTATAGAGCCATAAGACTCTTTCATTACCACTCATAAGCTTTATGATACGTTTTTATAGACATATTCGGTTATAATTGATTAGTTGCTTCTTACAAAAGATTATGGAATATTGTAGATGGAAGAATAAAAATTTAAATCCTGCCATTACTTAAGTTATACAACTAATATTTATTTGTAGCAACCTAACTGAATATCAAACAAAATAGAAATGGCGGCACTACTAACTCGTAGCTTCATGATCTATTTCCTCTCAAACTCAAAAAAAATGACATCCAAGTACGTGTACCATTGTTTTAAGTTGTCTGAAATCATTTAGTACATATTAACAAAATTAAGAGGAGTAAAAAAGGTATTTTTGCGCTCTTTTTGAACTCCATACATTTAAACCAAAAAAGATGAAACACATTAACTCCAAGAAACATCCCGGAGGCAGACAATGGCATTTAGCGCTCCTTTTTATAACAATTTTTACTGCGGGCATTTTAAGTACCACGACCGCAGCCAATGACGAAACGCCGGTAGCTCCCAATATTGTGGTGAAAGGAAACGGTAATGATATTGCTACCGTAAATAATACTCCCAGAATAGACCATTTTACAGATTTTGCCCATTTAGAGGTTAAAAAAGAACGTATCCTTAACTATACCATCGAAAATACAGGAAATGCAACTCTTCAGTTGACAGGGCCTACCTTTGTAGAAATAAAAGGATTGCATCCTGATGATTTTGTAGTAACTAAACAACCGGCCGCGGCCGTAGAACCAGGTCAGACTACAACCTTTGAAATCACCTTTACTCCTGGCGCCTCCGGTGATCGTAATGCAATGGCAGGTCTTTTAAGTAACGACCCTGATCAGAAAGGCTATGTATTTCGCATAAAAGGTACAGGATATGTTATTCCTGAAATTACCAATGTGAGTGCTGTCACTGCCGATGGTTTATATGGAATTGGTAAAACCATCAGGCTGAAGGTTGATTTTAATGAACAAGTGAAATTAACCGAAGTTATCCCGGCACAGATTTCTTTAAATGCGGGAGCCACAGCTAAAGCTCAATATGCCGAAGGAGATAAACATTCCACCATCTATTTTGACTATACTGTGGGTGAAGGAGAAAGCACAACCGATCTGGACTATTTAAATACCGATGCCTTTGATGTAAAAGGAGGAATACTGCACAGCATTTGGTATTTCGATGCCAAGGGGATTTTAACGCTTCCTGCACCGGGAGCAGACGGATCGTTGAGTGCGAACAGCAACATACAAATTGATGGTATCGCTCCGTCTGGTTATACAGTAGCATTTGACCAGAACGAAGCAACCATTGAAAATGCTAAAGCTATTAGTTTTACAATAACAAACGAGGAAGCAAACGCCACCTGTAATTGGGGAATTTCAGGACTGGGAGCAGATAAAATCACTGGTTCAGGCGATTTGAAGACTCTGGGCGCCCAGATAACAGGCATTGATGTAAGTGCTTTTGATGATGGAGAACTAACACTGTCAATAACATTAACCGACAAGGCAGGCAATCAGGGAAGTGCAGCATTGGCCAAACTAATTAAACAGCCCTTTGCAACCGATATAGGTGAGAAAAATATAAATCATCTTGAAGTGTACCCATCTATAACAACCGGTATGATTACTGTGAAGGCCGATAATATTGATAACATCATCATATACAACGTGACAGGCAATATGGTTTATCAGAAAAAAACCACTCACCAACCTGAAGAAACAATTGACCTGTCTGCTTGTGAAAACGGAATCTATCTGATCCAGGTCCGATCCACGAATGATTGGGAGATGAAGAAAATCATTAAAAAGTAAATGCTTCAAACGCGAAACTTTTAGTTTCTTTAAACCGCGAATTACGCGAATTAAACGAATTATTAAAATTTCTGGTAATTAACGTTTTCCGGCGGAAAACGAATTCGTGTAATTTGTTAAATTCGCGGTTCCATTAAAGAAAACTGAGAAGCAGTTGACATATTGTAATTAGGTGTTTCATATATCAGTAGGTTGCACCATT
>JAEINY010000069.1 GCA_016342595.1 Marinilabiliaceae bacterium | reverse complement strand
AAGAACTACCCAAATGTAGCTTTTTGAAATTGGAGTAGAAACCGGTTAAAACAATAAGTCCGACAGGCTGCTAGTGCCGAATTTTAAGTCTTCCGGATCCGGGGGAGGTTTATCTCCCTCTGCTTGCAGGTGGGAGAAATACTTAAGACTCTTCCCCTACCTTGAATTTAGGACTCTGGACGTGCCCCGGGTTATGATCTGCAAGGCTTTATGTTTTATTCATCCGATGAAACTTTCATGATTTCGTTATTCATCGGATGAATTTTATAGCTCACCTTTGAAGGCTTTTTGCACCAGGGCATTAAACAGGTCTTCGCTCTCTTGTATGCTTTGTTGGAGCAATCTTTTTGAGCTTGGATGTTATTAACAGCCAATTTATACTGCTTTTGAATCGAAATTGGTGCCATTATAACGGGAAATCTTTTCAGCTGAGTTGTGTTTATCGTTGCAATTCCTGTTGTTTGTTTGGCCGCCTTAAGGAAATACCTTTTTCCATACAGTGATTCAATTAATGAACTCAGGTAATCCTCCATTATATTCTGGTTTGTTTTCTCTTTTTATAAATCCGACTACCCTCTTCACTTTTTAGTGTTTGCCTCATTTTCTCAACCGGAGTATTTCCAGTTATTTGCTCAACATTAGTGTTTAACACATTGTCCAGATAGCTATTATGTTTTTCTCTTGCTGTTGAGATTATTGGTTTAATATCTCTTTCTTGACATTGGTCTATATTTGTTTCGCTGAAATAGCCTGTATCAGCAACGGCATTTGATATATCACCAAGTTCCTGTGGTACTGCATCAATAGCTGGGATGAATTCCTGTTTGTCATTAACATGAGCATTACAGTGTGCTCCCACAATAATCATATCTTCATTTACTGCGGCTTGCCCGTTATAGCATTAATCAAACCCCTTAGAAGTCTTCATGATACGTGATTCATGTTCGGTATAATTATACTGATCTTTTTCATTAGGTGTATTTGTTGGTTCTTTGGGAGCCCTGCCACGCGCTTTCTTTCCCGTCTGCTTCTCCTATTGGCATATGGTGCTGTTCAAGCCCAACAACTGAAACCGATTGAGTTGGATGACTCATACGAGCATGATAAGTATAATACGCAGCCGAAGGATATTGTGCGTGAGTTCCGGGCGTATACGGTTTCGTTTGACGGGAAGGATGATGATAATGAGGATGGAAAGGCGGATTATTGGCGGGTGCCGGAATGGGTATCGTATGATACCGATAGTTATTTAAAATGAGCCTTAAAATGCGCAAGCTTTTTTATTGCTCTTTAAATATACATCGGCATTATACCAAAATTTCAAAAGCTCAATAACCAATCAAAATGGAATAAGATTAAGGCAATGCCTGCACCAGAGAAAGGGCCTAAGCGGCCTTCTAAATGGATTACGGATAAAGAGCTGCATGCGCAAGGAGTTTGTGCGAAGGATGATGCCTACAAGTATTCGCAGGAGTTTCGGAAATCACATCCTAACTGGTATGCTCGGGGGCACATGTGTATGAAGTTGATTGCGTGGCGAAATGGGGCTTATGCGGATTGGAATACGCATACGTTATTGAATGCTTGTCCACAACGAGAGCATAATAATGCGGGTATCTGGCTGGATATGGAAAAGAAAACGATTGCCTGGGCGAATGAGTATGGTTCTGTTTATTTGGTGAAATTTGCTCTAACCTTAAGGATAGAGTTGGTGTGGCCCTAACCTGAAGGATAGGATTGGTGATGCTCCTAGCTTGAAGGATAGGGTTATGCACTTTCATAGATGAAGACTACCATTTATGAACGACGAAGTTGCAAACTTCGTCGAGCGGGGTTGATTTTATCTGTTCAATTATCAAGGGCTCCTCAAAATATATCGAATGCAATTTAAGATGACTTTATCGTTATAAGATCTTTGCATTAACACCGGTAGTATTGAATTGTACATTTTGATCATTAAGTGGTATTATCAGATAAATGCTATCTGCCTATATCATTTTACCGCTCTTATAATGTTTCTATACTTTCCAGAAAATTATCGCGAACTCTGATGTCCAAATCAAGCCAATTGTTTAAAATTACAGTAGCGGCAGATATTCGTTTATGGTCAAAGTCGTTTAGATTATGATCTGCATGGAATTTATCTCCATGTAAGAGATTGAGCTTGATTCGCTTAATATATACACTCAGTTTGAAAGTCATTGTTGCGTTTTCATCAACTAAACACGCATCCCATTCTAACTGTCCGTTTGAATTTATCTGCCGTTTAGGCGGATGCTGCAAAATATTATCTACAGATTGCCTTAGTAGCGGATCGTGTTTATAGTAAAAAACATCAGAGATACTGTGTGCAAATCTGTTCCAGTCAGGTTGCGCATTTTTTCCGATTAAAAATTCAGGAATACTTTTTAATGCCCATTCAAATCGTGAAAGGGTAATAAAGAAATCATATATAACAGATTCGCCGTTAGGTAGCTGTTCTTCTATTATTTTCTTCAATCGATTTGTATATTCCATCATTTACAAGTTTGTCAGTTAGGGATGTCATTCTTATCAAAATTAATAGAATGGTTGGTTATAACAAAAAAAGGCAGATGAAGACTACCTTTTATAAACGATGAAGTTGAATTCTTTTCTGATCGGGTATCGTATGATACCGATAGTTATTTGAAATGAGCCTGAAAATGCGCAAGCTTTCTTATTGCTCTTCAAATATACATCGGCATTGTACCAAAACAGATACAGCTTAATATCAAATTTAGGATGCGTTTTATATGATTGTGGTGCGAGAAGGATCGAGTTCGGAGCAACCGGAGGGGTTGGCTTCTATTTATCCCCAGAATACGGAGCGGAAGGATAAGGATAATGGAAAGTACTTGGTGTCGGTGGATGAGGTGGAGAAGCGAATTGGGTTGGTGCGGCCCTAACCTGAAGGATTGGGTTATGCACTTTCATAGATGAAGACTACCATTTATGACTAACGAAGTGGAACTCTTTGCCGAGCGGGGGTGAAGCATCAATTCATTTTGGAGGTGGATATTTATTTTCTAATGAAACACCCTTCTCAGTGATAGATATAGGAATAACAATTAAAGATAAAAGCTCGAAAAAACCTAAAAAAACAATAGCTGATTTAACCTTTTCTAGTGCATCAAAAATTGGGATCAGATTAGAAACTAAAAATATAAATATGAATGGCCTCAAAAGGAGGCCATCCTTATTTATGATTTTCTACTTAATGAGTTCTACTTTTTTCGAAGCCGAACTTCACACTTATTGAAAACAAGTTCGTCAAACTCATTTAAGACCTCATCACATGAAGATTGCTCTAGGAAACGATCTATCGAATATCTTGCAGAAATAAAACAGTTATCTTTTGTAATTCTTTCCATAGTAGGTTTTTGCCTTTCAAGTAATTCTTTTTTAACCTTATCAAATATTGCAGCAGAATCATCCCAAAGCCAATCTTTATCATCCTTAACCCACTCAAAAATAAATAATAGTAAAGAAGATGAATTTTCTGAATCTTTAAATGTCTCGATCTGATTTGGATCTTTATTGGCGTCTGAGGATTCATGAAAACCAGTATCACTTACCTGAATAATCGACATGGCATATTTTCCTTTCTTTTTAATATCCTTTAGTTCATTTGATCCCAAATAATACTCAAACTCATAACCATATAAGAAGTCCCACGTCCACATGTCTTTCCAAATCTGTATTTCGGCATAGCCATTTTTTTTACCTCTTAACTTATCGCAGAAGTGTCTTCGTCCGGCCAGTTCGGGCATAGCATATCTATTTTTTATGTACGAAACAATGTTTAACATTCTTTCCTGGTATTCTTTTAATAGCCGGAATGCGTTGCGAACATCACACATGGCAGTATGCAATTCTTCTGTTTTTTTTATTTCTCTTTTCATAGATAATACTTTTTAAAAATTAGGCAATGAAGATAAGGTCTCAATTGATTCATTATTTACACTTTTATAAGTCAAATTTTTAAACCATTTGACATTATAGAAACCATGATAATTGAAACTTGCAATAATATCATCCAAGAGACGAAGAATGGCATCATGGGATGAGATAGAAGTTGAGACTGTTTTCAATTGAGACTTTAAAGTGGTAATTTCGATCAGTAAACTCATCCAATCACACTTGTTAATAGTAGTTGTGATTTTTTGAATTTTCTCATCTGTGTTATAAGAAACTTCTACCCTATCATTTAGTTTATCACTGTTACCCCCTAATGTTATATAGAACAATTCTCTATCGTCTTTCATCTCATTGCAATAGGCTCGAATTTGATTAATCCACTGTTCATTATATTGGCCACCATCATCCCCCTTTTTTGCTTCGATAATGAGATCAAAATTACAGAATTGCATGAAAACATCTGGTTCAATGTATTGACGGCCCTCAATCCCTTCCGCACTCCATCGTGGCCAGAACTCAATTCCTTCAAGGTTACCAGCTACTATTGGTAAATTGGTACTATCGGTACAGACTGCTCGTAACAAATACCAAAACGTTTCACTGGGTAGATATTGCATCAAACCAATGACCGATGAAGTAAGAGAGTCTTCATTCGTATCATCAATTGTGATTTTACTTTTAAAGATGCCGTGTAATATATTTTTTAAATTTTTTAAACCCTAATTAGCTACCACCTAAATATAAATATGATAGGTGGTTTGCTTGAGTACAAATGTATTAAAGATAGCAAAAAGAGACTATTGTAAATAGTTAAATTAAAATTTTATTAATCAAAATAAGCCATTTTTGACTATTTTAGCATAAATATCATTTATGTGAGGATATGGAGAATATAAGACCTATATATCTTGATTATGCAGCATCGACTCCTGTCGTTGAGGAGGTCATGAATGAAATAATACCTTATTTTACAAGCATTTATAGCAATCCATCGAATACTATAAATACAATGGGAAATGCTGCTTCGCAAGCAGTTGGTAAAGCGCAGAAGCAGATTAAGGAATTGCTTAATGCTTGGGATTATGAAGTTATATTCACAAGTGGCGCAACAGAAGGCATTAATACATGTCTGAAAAGTTTGTATTCTCTTTATGGTCAAAACAAGAACCATATTATCACGTGTAAAACAGAACACAAAGCAGTTATATCTGTTTGCGAATACCTAGAGAGTATTGGTGCGGAGATTAGCTATTTGCCCGTTGATAAAAATGGGCAGATCTCACTTGAAGACCTAAAAAACAGTATAAAAAACAACACAATTGCTGTTGCATTAATGGCTGTTAATAATGAAATGGGTGTTATTCATGATTTCAAAGGGATTAGTGCTATATGCGAAGCTAATGATGTAAAGTTCGTTTGTGATGCCACCCAAGCTGTTGGCAAAATTCATGTTGATCCGAGTACTATTAATATAGATTACCTCATCCTTTCTGGTCATAAGATGTACGCCCCTAAAGGGATCGGCGCTCTCCTATTTAAGAAAGGAGACAAAGTGAATCCTTTAATTCATGGAGGAGCACAACAGGGCGATCTTCGATCAGGTACTTTGAATGTGCCAGGTATTGTCGGTCTGGGTAAAGCAGCTGAAATACTTAAGGCGAGTCGAGAAGATCTATATGTCAAGATTAGAGAACTACAGGAAACATTTGAGGGGGAACTCCTAAAAACAGGTAAAATAAGAGTTATCGGAAAAGAAGGCAATCGAAGTCCATATATCTCCAATATACAGTTTCTTGAGAATGATGTTGAAGAACTCATTTTTCCAATGCGAGATAAACTCTATTTCTCAACAGGATCTGCATGTACTTCTGAAATAATTGAACCTTCATATGTATTGAAAGCTATGGGGCTTAAAAATGAGGAGGCTGAAAGGTGTTTGCGATTTAGCTATGGGATGGTGACAACGAAAAATGAAATAAATCAAGCATTAACGCTTCTTAAAAGTATTATTAGCTAATGTGCAATTTAAAGAAGATACAATATCCTAAAAGTTCGGAATATAGAAGTGGTACCTATTACGAACCTATCCTTTTCTTTCTAGATGCATTTAGCGAAAGCAAGAATCTTGATTTACTATTAGGGTATTTTAGTTCTACTGCCTTAAATGTTTTGGCATTAGGCATTACTAAATTCTTAGCTAACGGTGGTAAAATGCGAATTGTGATTAACAATGTTTTGTCCTCCGAAGATAAAGCTACAATACTAAAAAAGGAAAATGATGGCATTAAAAGCTCGAACGAAGCTGACTATACTTTTGATAAAATACTACAATTATTAGATGAGCCTGGCAAACATACATTAGAATGTTTTGCATGGTTATTAAAACACAATAGGATTGAAATAGTCGCTGTTAGGCCCAAAAAAGGAGGTGGAATATCACATTATAAATCTGGCGTATTCTTTGATGGAACACATAAAATAAGTTTTAAAGGTTCGTGCAATTTTTCTGCTAAAGCTTTACTGGAAAATCTAGAAGAGTTAGGCGTTAAGAAATCTTGGAATTCAGGATCAGAAAAAGCTGCTATTAGGGATAACGAGGACTATTTTGAGAAGATATTTTCCGGCTCTTCTGACATTGTTGAGAGTATTCCATTTAAGGAGATAGAGGAACGTATAATTGACAAATTTGGTAGAAAAGAACTAAATGATCTAATGGATCAAGAAAGCCTATTATTAAAGAAAAAACAAGAACAGTTTGAGAAGAACCCAATACTAAAAGAACGACTAGAAAAGCTAGGTTCAGAGCTTGAACAAATAATACATGCTCCAATCTTCCCATATAAAGAGGGTCCAAGGGACTATCAAAGATCAGCCTATGAAAATTGGGTAGCAAATAATTTCATGGGTGTCTTTGCCATGGCTACAGGCACAGGAAAAACAATAACATCCTTAAATTGCTTACTTGAAAAATACCAAAAGGAGAAGCTTTATCAAACTTTGATTCTTGTACCAACGAATGACTTGCAAAATCAGTGGATAAAAGAAGTTAATAAGTTTAATATAACAAGAAATATCATTGTTGTAGGAATTGATTCTCATTGGAAGAAAAAGCTTAGTAAATTGACTACATCCTTAGATTTTGGAGCAAAAAAATCCTACGTTATCATTAGTACATATGCTTCATTTACACGCAATGCACTTCAGAATTTTGTCAAATACTTAGCCAAAGACACTCTACTAATAGCTGATGAAGCACATAATATAGGAGCCCCAAAAGTGAAGGCGATACTTGATACTATTGCTTTTAATAAGAGGATAGGGTTGTCCGCCACTCCAAAACGCATCTATGATGGCGAAGGAACTGAAGCTATGAATAAGTTTTTTAACGACGCTCCTCCTTATACTTATGAGTTTTCGATGGAAGAAGCTATTGCAAAGGGGATACTTTGTCAATATGACTACTTTCCTCATGTAGTTACTTTAAACAGTGAAGAGCTTGAAGAATATAAAGAGATAACTAGAAAATTATCACAGTTCTTTGATGCTGACACAAAAAAATATAAGGATAGTGATATTGTAAATGGTTTGTTGATGAAGCGAAAGCGGATTATACATAAAGCGGAGAATAAACTGCCTATGTTTAAGCAAGTGATTAAGCATGAATTTCAGGCCAAACGCAATTTGAAATACACTTTTGTATATGTACCAGAAGGATTAGATAATAAAAGTGAGGATGCTGATCGTATCATGATTTATTATAATCAGGCAATAATGGCTGTTGATCCAAGCATTCGGGTGTCTAGTTTCACTGGGGAATCAGCCGATCGAGAGGAAACACTTAAGGCTTTTGAACGCGGTGAGATTGATGTACTCTCTGCCATGAAATGTTTAGATGAGGGTGTTGATGTACCCCGTGCAGAACTTGCCATTTTTTGTTCCAGTACTGGTAACCCGCGGCAGTTTATTCAAAGAAGAGGTCGAATCCTGCGAAAACACGATGATAAAAAATTTGCTACTATTCACGATTTAGTAGTGGTACCTCATCTAGACTATGATGGAGATAAAAGTGCAACCTATAATATGGAGCGAAATCAAGTCATTAACGAACTGAAACGGGTTGCAGACTTCGCTTTTATGGCCAGAAATCAGTTTGAAGCGATTGAAAAGATACAAACTATATGTGATTATTATAATCTCGATTTATTTGAGATCAAAGAAAATATGAAATAGCATTACTATGAATAAGAACCAGATTTTCAAACAGTTTCTACAGAATCCCTTATTAAAGGAAAAGTTAGAAATAGAAGAAAAAATCCTCAAGGAGATTGATCTGCAAACTGATGTCGAGAGGTATCCTCTCATTGAGATAATAAAGACTGCAGTTATGAATTTAGAAGACAGAGAAACAATTGATGTTGCGACAAGGCGAATTAATCAATCATTAAAGAGAATAGACCTATGATTATTAAGTCACTTGCAATAGAAAACTTTCAGTGTTACTCTGGTTCACTAGAAGACAACACCTTTAATTTCAGAAAGGGATTAAATGTGATAATAGGTGATAATGGGTCCGGTAAGTCCAAACTTTATGATGCGTTTTATTGGGTATTATACGATAAAATTTTTAATTCTTCGACAAGAGAATTAGAACCAACTTCACATGTAAAGATTAATCTACTTTCAGATAAAGCAAAGGCTAATTGTGAAATCGGACAGACAATAACGGCTAGAGTAGTACTGACGCTTGAAGAAACAAAGTATAATACAACCTACCAAGATGAATATCGCTTGGAGCGCATTTATACAATTAAAAAGGTTGCAGAAGCAACTGACTTTAATGATAAGTCGATTTGGGAAGTAAGCACTAAGAGCCTCACAAAAATTGAAAAGAAAGACATCTTAGATTTTAAACCCGCCGGAGGAGATAAAGAATTTGAGAGAATAACCGATAAATTATTACCTAATGATATGAAGCCTTACTTGTGGTTTCAAGGTGAACAGGTTGATAGTTTAATCGATTTTAAAAAAGAGGATTCTCTTACTCAAGCAATAAATGTATTAAGTGATATTACTCACTATGATTCACTAATTGAAATAGCATCAAAAGTATTTAATCAGGCTGACACTGCCTATAAATCAGAATTAAGGAAGCATTCCAAATCAAATCAAAATACTGATGAATATCAAAAACAGCAAGAAGCATTAGAAAAGAAAATTGAAACCGATGAAATTAACCTGGTAAAAATTAAGCAAAACTTAGAATATGCAGAGTTACACAAGGATGAACTCTTAGGAAAAATTCAAGACGCTCAAGAACTTGAAACGCTAAAAGTTGAAATAAAGAGTGCTGAAGAAAATGTAAAGCGAATTAACAGTCAACTGGAGAGAGCCCGAAAGAATTATAATAGCAACATCTTCAGTAAGAAATGGCTACTCAGAAATGCAGGCAGATATGTTGATCGTTTTGAATTGATGCTCAAAGAATACGACGATACCCGTGCTGAGGAAAAAGTAAATTACAAAATTGAATTACAACAGGAAGAGGCAAGAAAAAACAGGTTGCCAGAGGATGTTCCCAATAAAGTTTACTTGAAGGATATGCTCACTGAGAAACATTGCTTCTTGTGTGATAGAGATTTTGAAGAAGGTGATGATGCTTATAATTACATTTCAGAAATCTTAGAAAAAGCTAAAAGTAATAGAGTCCGTTTTACAGACTTCTTGAATAATGATTTAAAAAAATACTTTGATACGCTTTTAAGTAATGCTTCATATCTGAATAATAATTTCATCCCTCGAATTGATGACTCTATTAGAGAGGAGTTAGAACGCATTGGAAATATAGAAGATAAAAAGATTGGCGTAAGAGAAGCCTATGAGTTAATTGAAAGTAAGCTCAAGAGCCTATTAGCTACAAGTAAGGTAGATATTAATGAGTCAAATAATATCGTGAATCAATTTAGAAGCTTCGATTCTTCCAAGGAACGATTTGTTACCGAGCAAGCCCACACAATTGATCGACTAAAAGACTATAAGATTAAGTTAACGGAAATAATGTCTGCTCTTAAAAGTACTTTAGGAAACGATATGGACGCATCTTTCTTTGCAAGAAGAAGTGTATTGGAATCATTTTCTGAATTAGCTATCTCTACCAGAGATAATGTTTATGCTGAGCAAATTAAAAGAATTGAAATTGAAGCAAATAAGCATTTCTATAAAATGACAGCTGAGAATAGTTCTGTTAGAGGAAATATTGTACTGGAAAGAAGAGGGAAAAGTTATATGCCTAAAAATGTAGATGACAACGGTATAGAACTTACTTCTATTAACGATTCAAATTTGATATTAATCAAGCTTGCTACTATTATGGCAATTGTTTCAGCAAAGGGTGGAACTGATTTCTATCCACTCATATCAGATGCACCAACTTCAAAATTTAGTGATAATTACACCATTGGCTTTTGTAATACAGTTGGTGACGTGTACAATCAAAGCATAATTATAAGTTATGACTTCTTTCATAACAAGGTTTTAAGAGATCGCTTGTTTAAAGAGGTTAATAACTTAGGTTCAGTGTATGAAATAACGCCTTCTATTAAAGAAGAGAATAGAGTGAACCGAACAGAGCTTTCTACTAACATTAAGACTTTAAACTAATGCCATGGTTGATATATTAGATGATTTAGGAAAAAAAACTCCAAGATACTCAATGAAGCATAGAAAACTTATTGAGGGATTTGCACGGAAAGGAGCTATTGATCATCATGAAAAATCTGAAAAGAGTTATGATTTAGGAAAGTACTTCACCAATTTTTATGAATTTTATATTTATGCGTCTTTTATAGGACTTTATATAGATAATCCGGTTCCACTAACCAAAGAAGATACCACGAAAACATTTAGTGTACCCATGCGTGATTGGACTTCAAATGATAGTGGACCATGTGTTCAATTTTTATGGATGGCCACACTTGTTGAATCAGGGTTGAATTTAAATGAGCTCGAGAAATTAGATGATAAAGGATTGGAAAGAGAAATGCGAAGTCTCAAAGACAGAATTGAGGCTTATGCTAATGGAGGATTTGATTTTATAAGCTCTAAAGCAAATGATAATCCAGCCTTTTTTGATGATGATGATTGCTTTGTGAAATTGTTGAAAGAAGTCGGTTAATCATTTATGAGGATAGTGCATTTTGCTAATTGAGCATATAATAAACATAGTTTACATCAATTTTTTATGGAAGAAATAAATAATGATAAAATGGAAAAGTTAATGGAATTAGAGTATGTTTTCTATTCCGACAAATGTGAAATGCACTATAAAGCTGTCGAAAATGCGATTAAAATTTATTTTATACTTATAGGAATTATATTAAGTGCCTTTGCAGCTGTATATAAAGATGAAAAAAATATTATTGAGATATTTCAATGTAATTATCCATTAATAGTTACTGAAGCTGTCTTATCATTTCTTGGATGTATAACTTTCTTCAGAGTAGTTGAGCATAGATTGTTAATATTAAGCTATGTGCGTAGTCTTAACGGTATTAGGAAATGGTATTGTGACACATCTAGTATGAACGTTAATCCGTATTTTATATATAAGCCAAATCCTAAATTGCCAACCTACTTTAGTAATAATGGTCATTTTTTTTGGGAATTATTAGGACTAGCTTTCTTAAACAGCTGCTGGCTAGCTCTAGTAATATATGGACTATTTTGCCATAAAATCACATTTCTAATTACTATATTCCTAGCATTCACCACCTTGCAAATGCTACTGTATAGGCATATAGCTTTGAATAAAGAAAAGAAACATAGTATTAACTCCTAGGTAGATGTAGACTTGGATTAATATCTTGCTCGTAATGGATGAGAAAAATATGATTACAATTTTGAGTTTTATTTTGGCTGGTATAAGCATCTTAATTTCTGCTTATCTTACTTGGTCAAATAATAAATTAAGAAAAGAAGAACAGGAAAAAGCTCTGATTAAGAAACGACTGGATGAATTTTATGCACCATTTCTAATGCTTCGTTATGAAAGTAAAAATTTGTACAAAATCTTTACCAAAGGAAAACCTGAGGGTTTTAGAACATTAAGAGCTGTGCTTAATAATGAAGTCTTTAATGAAACAGAACAGGAATTACTTAAAGAGATATTGTTAATAGGAAATAAGTGTAAAGACTTAATTGTTCAAAAATCAGGACTGATTGATAAACCTGAGTTGAGAGATGATATTTTGCCCAGATATATCACTCATATTTATATACTTGAAAGTGCATGTAAAGATAGAATTAAAGGAGATACTGCAGATTATGATGATTTTGTATTTCCAAGGGAGATGGACGAAAGTATATTACAACATATTGTCTTTCTTAAGGGGCTGCTAACTGGTAGATGGGAAAGAATGAAGACGAAAATTGAGAGGGATTTGGACTTTTTGACTTTTAAGACCTTAACCCCTATTGAAAAAATAAAGCTGAATAAAATAAAAAATCGATCAACTTATTACAATGACAGAGTGAATGCTTGTATTATATCACTAAGGAATAAAAAATATTCTCCCAAAGAAATTTGTAATATACTAGACATCAACACTGTAGAGGTTGAAAATTGTCTTAAGAGCTGGGAGAAAGGAGAATATTTAAAGCTATTCTATAATTATAGTGAATTTTAAGATATGCCTATCTGGGATTAGTTATTAAGCTCTAATTAAGTGCTGCTGCATCAATTAGAGCTTAATAACTAATACCCTAGTGTTCATTTGCTTATATTTAGAAATGAATTCAAGAAGTGTTCCGCTTTTAAAATATCTTCAAATACCACATCTGCTAATTCTCTTACTATTGCAAACCTCTTGGCGAAAGATTCATCTTCTTTTGATTTTTCATCAATAAGGATGATTGTTTTATTTAGTGATTTTGCAAGACCAATCTCTAGAGTTAAGCCAAATCCGGATGGATTATCAGATTCCATAAAAGCAAATAAGATATCACATTTTTTTACATAGTGTCGATCCCAGGTAGTATATTCCCCAGGATGGATAAGGCCGTGATATCTAGGGTTGTAAAAAACAAACCGCCCTTTAAATTTCTCGATTATTTGGTCTTGCCAGCCTGATTTCATGCCTCCGGCTAAATATATTTTATTCATTCTAAAATTTTTAGTTTGAATTAGTTGTACTACTATCTTTATAGTGGTTTGCTAAAAAAATTGGAAAAACAATCCTCATGGAAATACTCCAGAATCGAAATCTTGCTTTTTCGAGTGGAAATATAAGGAAGTTTAGTGCTACGTAAAAAATAATGTAATTTGTAGCTAGTTCAATCACATTGAGATTCCATATACTAAGTAATAAATTTACCAGAAAAATAATGTCAAATAAAATAATTGCGGTTGCAATATTATTACATAATTCACCTCTAAACATAAATTCATAGATTTTTTTATCACTACTGGGTACGAAAGACATGCAAAGATTCCTAATATTTCTAACTTTGGGATCTTGAAGAGACAGTTTTGTTTGCTCCTTTAAAATCTCAAGAACTTGCCAATAAACTTCATCACTCTTAATGTTATTATAGACAGTATTCTCTTTCTTCGTGTAGTAACTAAGTGCAGACAATTTAATTTCACTAAACCCAAAAATTACATAACTTATAATATAAGCAAACATCATTAACACCATAGTCGTATTGGTGTTAATATATTTATGGATATTGTCATTATATTCATTCGATAATGAAATAAATATAGTACCAAGTATAAATAAACCTGGCAGTAAATATCCTAGGATATCAAAAAAGATATCTTTAAATGCAGTAGCTAATTCAGAAAATTTCATAGTAATATATTATTAAATGAAACAACTTGCACAACCATCACCTTCTGCATCAAGAAGCTCATCCAACCAATTGGGGTCAGAGGTGTTGGTTGATTTTTTAACCCCTAAAATATCATCTTGCCAACTAGTTTTAGTTTGAAGATTTTCATAGCGCCTTTTCATTCGTTTAAGGTGCTCACGTTTAATTCTCTTTACTCGCTCAGGATGTGAAAGCTGTTCTAGACTTTCTTCCTGAATCCAAGTGTAACCATCCTTCTCGTATTTTTTAGCTTCTTCGAAAAGTGCCGGATGTTGCTCTAACAGCCACACCCATTCTATCTTTTGTTGGTAGAAGCAGAAGAAACATCCTGAACGGCTTCTGAAATATTTACCTTTCTCCCCATCAATTTCATATTCGCGTGGCAAATAGTAACTCGGGAGATCCACATTACTTTCTTCAATAAGGTCAAATATGTCTTGACGAACAAGAATGTCTTCATTCTCTACCAATGGAAAATAGTCCAACTTACCAACCGGATAATCGGTTGTTTTTAGCCAGTAGAAGACTACTTTATTGAATGAAATCACATCAATATCGAGTAAGTCATTTAGTTTTTGATTAACCGAGAAAGAAGCGGAAAGCGGCTTTTTTGCAATTTCAATAGTTTTTTCACGGTAATCATCCGAAGTATGCGTTTCGTAATAGGCTACTACATTCTCAATGTTATCATTGCTTAATAACTTTTTAATCACATCGACACTCCAGATATTTCTTCTGAAGGGAAAAATCGATTGAATGTTTGTCCGGGTAGAAATATATCCCTCCCGGTCTTCATCACCTCGAATACCCACATAAGAAATGGCTGGTGTGTCTCCAATTTCAGCCTCAAAAGGTGCTAACTTGAGATTTTTGGTACACCAACGCGCATTTTGAGCCGGTAGATATCCTCCATATCTCTTCCAATAATAGTCAAAGGGATTCTCTTCATTAGTGCTTTGATAATTTTTGTCCTGGTACTTTTTAACCGGCTGCCTTAGCTCATGTTCAAGTTGCTCAATAAGCACATAGGTTTCGGCCAATTCCCGACCTGTATCACAGGTGTAATACTCAATTGGTAATTCATCCGAACTATAAAGTTTGTTAAGATATATTGCTAATGCAGCACTGTCTTTACCACCACTAATCCCTAAAACATGTTTTACTTCTGCAGACATTAAATTAATTCTTGTAGTTTTTTAACTAATAAGGCCTTTTGTTCTTCAGGCTTAAGGCCATCAATAATATCAGAGAGGTGAGATTCAGATCTAAGATATTCCTTTGATACTGTATTTGGGAGAATGATGTTTTCATTCTTCACTTTACCCAGTTTATCAATGATATCAATTGAAAGGATGCTTTCATTTGAACGGCTCTCATTTAATTTGTGCAAATCAACAAGTCGTTCAAGTTCTTTAAATGCCCGTTTGAACTTGCTCACGAACACAGGAATTTCTTCGTCTCTGATTTGTTCAAAGCCTTTATTAAGCATGCTATTAAATAGGCTTTTTATCCAATCAGCTTTTCGATTGGAAGGTGCCAATATACGCCCTAAAAGACGCTTGTGTGCCGGCGAAATAATATCAATTTCAATATCCTGGAATCTATCTTCAATATTCGTTTTATACTCCTTAAAGCTTTTCTTTTTCGCTCCAACAACCCGTATAATGTTTTGTTCTAAGGTATTGATCAGCTCTTGCTCACATTCTCTTAATTCTCTAATAACACTTTTAAGTTGCTTCAAGTATTCTTCAAGATTGATATTCTCGTTTTTCAGGTCTAATCCTGAATAACCTAAAGCGCTCGGTATATCTTCAAAGAAGGCTGTTTCCGGATCTTTCGCTTTTGCTATTGCAGCACGAAATTTCTTTGCTTCAGGTGATAAGTTATTCGTTTGCTTGGTGTAAGCAGGGAGGTCTCTATAAAAAATGAATAGCGGTCTAATTGTTTCGATATAAACTGATCGTGAACCTTCTTCTTTAAATGATTTATTTATTAATGAGCGGTATGTATTTAAAAGATTAAGTTTGATCCCATCAACTGAGAATGTTTTAATTGCATAGTTTTTATATTCTTTAGGGAACAACTCAATAACTTCTACCGTTAAAAACGGTATATAGCCGTTGTCGTTAAAGAGGGCAAAATTATCTTGTTGGATATGTAAAAATGTAGGCACCCAAAATGATAACAATCCATCTTTAAGTTTAAATGGTGCTGCGGACAACTCTTCATAGAATGTTTTGACACTAATTTTTTCTTGCTTGCCTCTATTTAAAATTTCAATAGATTTTTGCCATAATTGATAAAATGGAGAGTCATCATTCGGTTCATTAAACCCCCATCTCCCATCCACATCTTTTTGATGTAAACCTGTCTTCTTTAGTAAGCTTAAATAAATGGTTTTTTCAGCTGGGTATTTATCTTTAGGAAACCCAAGATCTTCTTTGTCAGAGTTATTGATTAAGGCAACGAAATAGTTTTTCCTGGCTGTAGAAATGGCTCCACTTAACTTGTGCTTGTTGACTAATTCATTTTTAAGAATAGGGGTTGCTTTATAGACCTTTTGACAGATAATCGATAATTCTCTATTTAGATCTTTTTGTGATTGAATTATAAGTTTTGATCCATGTGCAAACCATTTAACGCTATTGTTTTTAGAGGTGAGGTTTGCTAGAATTTCCTTCGTCAACTCGTTCTGAGTGGCTTCTTTCAGTTTGCTAAGCTCTTTGATTGCAACTTTATCATCCGGATTCTCAGCAATCACAAAATCAATACGTTCAATACGATATAGAAGTTTTTTAATTTTGCTCGTTCTTTCGAAATAGGCATATAGAATGGCGCTATCATTTTTTGATAGCTCTACTATTTTTTCAGCTGAGAGATCTTCTGAAAAAATAAGGTTTATATAGCCATCTAACTCCCCTGTTGGTATTTTTATTAGAGGTTGATCAGAGATTAAATATTCAAAAAAACGTGGTGTGCCGATTTGGTAGCTAATTGATTTTGCCAACAAATAAGGGAGCTGGTAAAATCGTCTAATGCAGTTTGCGACATTGCTAATACGAGGGACCTGCTTTTTGGCATCTTCCAATGCCTTATCGAAATCCAAATCGGTGCCTTCAAAAAGTATATAGCGAGATGAGAAATTCCTGTACCGTATTATTTGCTTCTTTTCCAACTCTTCAATCGTAGAAGCAATTATTTCGGATGAGAACTTAGAGAAGTATTTCTCAATGAGATTCTGATCAATTTTTGCACCTCTTGGCGCAAAAATATTCAGAAGTCCAATTGCTTTAATAATTAACTCAGCTACTTCATGGTCACCTGTAAAGTTTGTTTCCACTTTTTCAAGTGCAATGCGAATGGCATCCCAGCCATTTTTATGAGGGTTGGCGCTGCTTATTATAAAACCGTAAAAATTCTCAACAATAAAGTCGTGAACTTTACCTAAATGGTACCAGTTGCCTTGCTCAGTATGCTCATATAGCGAGTTAAAACCCTGACGATTAAGAAAGGTAAATAAAGATCTCTCATTCTGCCCATAATGTTGAAGTGCTAATGTCAGGCAGCTAGCAGAAGAAAGGTCTAAAGGGAATATTTTGTCGGCAAAATCAAGGTCAAACGTTGCCGCATTCTTAATGATTTTAGCCTTTAAAACAGCTTCATTAACCTCATGGTTCAATGACGAATTATCTTTCTTAAAACCCCATTGTTTTATTCTTTCGCCGGCTAAGAAAAGGAGTTGTTCTACCGGTTCGTTAAATGTTAAATCTATAAAACGGCCATTGACCTTATTCCACTCATTTTTTTCTTTCGTACTTAAACCCGATCCATATTGAGCAAAGTTTTGATGAAGAGATGTTAGTAATATGGTATTTTTTTCGGGGGCATTAATGTATTCGGCTAATTCCTGTATGAAATAAATACTTTCTTCAGAATTGTTCTTGGCTGCATATTCTAAAAACTTACCGTATTCATCAATTATAATAAAGAGGAACTTACCTTTCTTACTTACTTTCTGATAATATCTATCAATCCCTTGGATCACATTTTGAGGCGTAGGATCTGTTACCCCAAAGCTTTTACCCAGGCTTTCAATAATTGAAGAATATGATCCAATCAGATTAATAAACTCAAATTGCTCATGCTTATTGAATATGCTACCAACATTGTAGAAATAGTCATGATTATTATAAAGATTTTGTTCAAGTGCCCAAATAAAACTTGATTTACCGGTACCATACGAGCCAATAATGTTGAAACAGTGCCCGGTTGACTCAAAGTTGTTTGCAATTGATTTCGCAATTCGCTCTGCATTAGGTGTTACAATGTAATTAAGCTCCTTATTGTAATCACGAATAATATTTACGGAGGGTGAGTATTGTTGTCTATTCATAATAACCATTTAAAACATTCCACTTATCAAACTCTCCATTTAATTGGAGTTCTCTAATGCCTGCATCTTCAGTGAAAGTTACCCCTTCATACTTTTCTTCTACTTCTTTGAGTTTTTTAATTACGCCGTGCTCTGACATACAAAATATTTTACCAGGGCTATTTTCAGAAGTAATAATTTCTTCTGCAGAAATAGAATTCCGATCAATAAAACGATCTATTATTGCATAGAAAAATAACTCAGTTGAAATTTCATCCCGATCAGCGTTTTGAACCACTAAATTCTTTTTTCCTATCTCTTCAAATAAGTGAAGCTCTTGCAATAAGCCGTTAAACTCGTCTTCAATATTCTGCGACTTTTTAGGTTGCAAATAGTTTGAGCGAAACACTCTAATATCATTATCAAGGGTTTTGCCATTCGGCGCTTCTTGTCTTGCTATTTCTGAAAGGTAAATTAGGCCCCGCATGATTTTATCATTTGAGAACTCCTTATCGCCGTTTTTTAACTTATTAAAAAATAGTGAGTAAATTGAAGCCCAACCTTTTTTAACTAAATGATAGTGAAGTAACCATATTGAATTGATGTCTTCTAAATAGGGATCCCAACCGTTATCATCCAATAAATTCCTTCCTAATTCAGTTAATACTACCGGATTATTTCTATCTTCATCGTTTATGTAAAAAGCACGTAACCAAAAACGTATTGAGGTGACCATGTTTTTACCAACTCCAAGATTTGTTACCGCGTCAGGATCATTGAATTGATTCCCCGCCTCAAGAAAGTCATAGCCTTTCTTCAACCAATAGTGACGACAATAGAAGGTCTCATGACCCGAGAAAGTATATTTAGTCATTGATATATCTTTTACTGGACGAAATTGCCCAGTAAAGGTAGCTCTTTCTTTTTGAATAGACATTTTTGAGAATATTAAAAGGTGAAATAATAAGGCGATCCAAATCTTAAATACAACTATATATATACCTTTATTAAGTCAGTAAGCACTCCTTACTTAAAGTTATACTTTAATTCTACTTTCGTTTATCCACCGTGCTGCTTGGAAAAGTAATGATGTTCACCATCTCCCTTAAACGACTACGAACCCGCTCCCCATAGAACTTCTCAATATCAGATGGCCCCAGGTTGGACGTTAAATGTGTGATGAGGCGATCGGAGATGAATAGATCGCAACAAGTTAGCAGGGTGACTATTATCACAATATACCTGTGTCCAATGTGCTTGAAGTGTCAAAAAATATTGTTAACCTATCAAATAGCCATCAAATAAACAAAGCTCTCATACAGAACCCTTTTGATTGGGCAGTAAACTTTGAAACGAATCTCGATCAAATAAACTAAGCCCAAAAAGGAATATATTTTACATACTTTCTAGATTTGCTATCTGGATCATCCAACTTAATAAGCTCAGCTTCAAGTGTATCTCTAATTATCCTGGATACAATAGCAGCGTTCTTTTCTTCAATCTTAAACCTGTTTCTTAACGATTGGTTAGTCATTTTTTCATTGGAAACATAACAAAGACAAGCATGTTGATAAGCAGCTCGGACTTTATCATTTTTATCCATATCATTTAGTTCTTTAAAGGCATACATAATCGCTTTAGTATGTTTTTCCTTTGTTTGAAAATCAGGCCCTGGTAACTGGTATAATTCGGCATGGTATATCACTTTATCAATACCACTACCTTTTTCTTCACAAATCCCAATACGTCTCATAAAGGCGGCCAATGTCTCATTTCTTGATTGAAACTCATCAATAAACCGATTTGTTGTAATCAAAGGAAGACCTGGATTGGTAAACTCAATTCTATCATCAAAAATCTCAATCATTGGACCTGTACCTGTTTCTCTAAAATCCTGATGGATTATTGTATTAGCCACTAACTCTCTGATTGCAATCTCGGGATACATACGTGCTTCTTTCCGGAAAGCCTTACCAATTTCCTCATTGGCTGGCAATTGACTATTCATCCAGTTTATAAGACCTTCATATCCTACAGCATAACCTTTGCACCCAATTTGCTCCCTTACCGTGAAAACTCTATTTTTACCTTTATAAACAATTACTCTAACAGCTTTACGCGATAAGCTGTCAAATTCATCAATATTCTTGGCAAAAAGAATTGCACCCAAATTTGTAATGTGCCATTTACCTCCGACTTCTTTAACAAATTTTTCTGATTTAAATTTTTCAATAACACTCTCTCTATTTGTAGGATATGGAATCTTAAGCAAATCAAAATACATTTGAGTATCCAAATACCTTACAATATCATCTTGAGATAAATTTCTCTTAGCAATATCCGCCTCAAAAGACCTACTACTTTTTTTACTCCAAATTTTGGTTTCTTTCTCAGGAAATTCATTGAGCTTTCTCGTATAACTACCAACACGAATATATGCCTCATTTATAAAACGGGTTGGCTGTGTTGTCGCAGCAGGAATCTCGTAGATTACAATAGGTTTACTATCATAGAGAAATTCATAATATCTAAAATCAATACGAGGAGAAAGTCTTTGTATCAACCATGTTTCCAGTTCTTGATTTTTGACTTTGTGCTTAGAAGCTTTAAATGAAGTTCCTTCAATAGTTTGCAGTTCATCTTTCACACCAAACACCAAATAACCAAAGTGTTGATTAAATAGACAGGCGCCGTTAGATAAAGCTGAAATACGCTCTCCAATTTCAACTGCAGAATGAAAGTTAAGTTTGAATTCAACCCATTCACTTTCGCTTGGTAACTTCACCAAATTTTTTAATAGTTCTTGTAGTTCTCGTTCTTCCATCATCAAATAACGATCAAATAAACTCTATGCTGAAACACTGATGCTTACACCTCCGAAAAGGATTCATCCTATACTTCTATCAAATAAACTTCGTCAGCATTGAAACTAGTTCGGATAGAACAATAAAAAATGTCACCTCTATATTCAAACAAAGTAATTAAGATTTTCTTAATTATTGATTGGATTACAAAATGAAATTGAAATATCACATCTGAGGCACTTCATAAATAATCAATTTTCTGTGTATATACATGTTTTTTTTGAGCTACAAACTGACTCTACTTTCTTTTATCAACGGTCCCTTTTGAAAACGAAATCACATTCACCATCTCCCTTAACCGACTGCGCACGCGGTCACCATAGAATTTCTCAATATCAGATGGACCCAGGTTGGACGTTATATGCGTGATAAGTTTATCAGAAATGAAGAGGTCATAACGGCTTAGCAGGATTTCAGCTATCGCATTACACTCGCTGCCAAAGTGCTTAATGCTCTGTTCGGCTCCCAAGTCATCGAGACAAATGGTTTTGGGAACTTTCCTTCCTGGTGAAATGTCGAAACTACGTTTACTGTAGCGATGAATGACTTCAAAACCGTCTTTTTGAAATTCGAATGAGATATCCCTGCAGGCTTTAACCTGGTAACGATATTCAATGGGGAGTAAGAGTTGCAGTAGTTTCATCAGTGAGGTTTTTCCGCATCCAATGGGACCGCATAACATGAGGCCTTTTCGGGGATCCAAACCTTGGGAAGTGGTTGTTGGGTAATCATTAATGGTGTAGGCGAATAGTTTCCGGATGATGGGCATGTCTTCATCATGCAACTGAAATTTTGGGCCATAGATGGCCTTGCCTTTTTGGGTGATGAAGTTGAGGGACTTTTGGAAGTCGTAGATGATGGTGTTGTTTTTTATTTGGTAGTGCATTTTTTTAATGATTAAGGATTAATGATTGGTTGTTACGCAGAGTTTCGCAGAGAAAAAATGTAACGCAAAGGGCCGCAGAGGGTGTTTCGCTTTGCTCAATGAGAGTTGTTACACGGAGATACGCGGAGGTGACACGGAGGGGCACGGAGGGGCACGGAGGGGCACGGAGGGGCACGGAGAAAGTTGTAACGCAAAGTTACGCTAAGGAAACACAAAGGGCCGCAAAGAAAATAGGCATTTAGCATTAACGATTATTTGTGATAGAGTGTCCTTTTTGTAGAGCATGACATTAATTCTAGTTGAGTGAATATTTGCTGGGGATGGCAATTGGAAAGTTGATTGGTTGAAAGAAGAAGGCCATGTGTTTGATGAAGGTGATGATGTTGGCATAGTAGTGCAGGATGCATTCGGCATCGGTGTAGGTATTGTAGGGTGGGTCGAAGGTGTAGCTGTATTGCTGGCCTGATAAATGGCAATAGACGGATTGTATCCTGTCGTGCAGGTCAATGATTTCACAGAGGTAGGATTGTTTGTCCATGAATAATTTTTGCACGAAGAATTCATCGGAAAGACCATCTATCTTATCCAGGATCTGATCGAAGTTGTCGATGTTGAATTTGCATTTTAGGTTTTGGTATAGTAGGTTTTTCATGATTTCTGGAGTTGGTTGAATAATGTAAAATGGTTACACAGAGTCCCGAAAGTTATCGGGACGCGGAGGTAGCGCAGAGGGGCACGGAGACATTACCCCTCTCCCGGTAAACCGGGATCTCCCCAAATGGGGAGAGTGTAGCAATGCGTTTTACCCCCTTTGCCTTCGGCATTTCCCCCTGCAGGGGTAAAGTGTAGAATAACCATATACCCCTCTGCCTGCGTCATCCCGTTACACGGGACCAAGTCCTCCCCTGAACCAAGGGAGAATAAGCGGAACGTAATTTGTTTATAATGGCTCGTCATAGTAGTCCGAGGGCTTGTGGCCGGGTGGTTTGAGGTTGTTACTTTGGCTTCCCTTCGACAAGCTCAGGGCATTGCGCTCAGCAACCGTGTTTTGGTTTTGTGCGGCGGCCTTGGCTTGGTCTTGGTATTTTTTGATGTTGAGCATCCAATTGCGTGCGGCGGCTTTCCAGTTTTTCATTTTTTTGGTCCCTCCTACCAGCCATCCTGTGCATTCGTAGAAATTGTGGAAACGTTCGGCTTCACTTACTGGTTGTTTTTTTTCGGCGAAGTAAATTTGGACGTGTTCCAGGGATGGTGGTGTGAACCCCTCTGCCCTCCGGGCATCTCCCCTACAATGGGAGAGAGTTGAATGTGTGTTTTTTCTCCCCTTTGCCTGCGGCATTTCCCCTTCAGGGGCACGTATTGAATATGCGTTTTCCTTTCCCTCTGCCCTTCGGGCATCTCCCCTGGAAGGGGAGAGTTTCTTTTTTCCTTTGGATTTTAATGGTTCCAATTCTTCCGGAAGAGGAAATTCTTCGAAGTCGAAAAGGTCTTGCTGGGGGTCGATATTATTGTTAAATTCTTTCATGGATTTTTCGGTTTTTGGACTATCCTTTTTACTTGTTTTTTGATTATCATAAAAATTGGTTTCCCTTTTAGATATAGTATTCTTTGTATCTTTATTTAAAGGGTCCATTTTTGGGTCAGGTGCCGGTTCAGTTTTGGGATAGGTACCTGTATCAAAAGTGTACAGGTGAACTTCACTCCCGGTGTTGGAATCGAAGGATGGGTCATATCTTATAAAATTATGATTATGTAACTCTTTTAGGGCTCTGTAGTAGGTGCTTCTTGAGCCGATCCGTGCCAGCTTCATCATTCCTTTTCGAGAGATAATGATGGGGTTTTCAAAGCGATTATCATTCCACTTCCGGAAAAGTGCCAGGTACAAGGAAAAGTGATAGGATTTGAATGATGCTATCTGATCCATCTCGGAGAAAACCGCCAGGTGATGCCGGATAAAATTCATGGTGATCGGATGTTCATGTTGTTAATGGTTTATTTGCAGTTACAAATGCTCTATTAAAGGATAGTGGGTATTAATTCTGTTCCTCTCTTATTGCATCAAGCCTTACCAGGCGGGTTTTCATTTTTTACCTTGAAGCAAAAAACGAAACAAAAAAGTTCAAGGCTCCACCACTCACCGACCCATCACGTTTTGCAATCAGAAAAAGAATGAACTCTCCCGATAAAGAACCTTGTGGAATTTGATGCTCAAATCCCTACAAATTCTAAATCGGGATCAAACAGCATTCTTTTTTGCCTGATTTCAAAACTATGGGGCCCCGGCTACGTTGCTGAGGCCACCGTCTATACTTGCAGACAACTATTTTCAAGTCTGATCATTCCAACATTCATCAATTTCAGGAAGTGGGTCCCGAGCTACGTTGCTGATGTCGGAATAACTTGCGAAGTCTGTAATTCAAAAGATCAGTTTCATAACTAGTTGACTTTGTTTTCCTCGATCATCTGGTGGATGTCGGCGAAGGCGTAGTAGATGACACCGCCGATTTTGGTGTAGGGCAAAGTGCCGTTAACACGGAGGTTTTGCAGTGTACCCGGGGAGATATTGAGGATCTGCCGGACTTCCCGGGACTTTAACCATTTTTTGGGATGGGTACCGGCTTGGTCTTGCAGTAATTTTTGGATGTCGGCGAGTAATTCGAGTTTGAATTCGCGCAAATCGTCGGTTGTGATAATTTCTGCTGACATAATACTGTTTTTTTAAATTTAATACATATTGCTACTTCCTTTTTAACTATGCCTTGCCAGGCGGGCTTTCATTTTTGCCTACAGTCGCAAAAACGAAACAAAAAAGACCGCCGCTACTGCCCAATTACGCTAAACGATTCCATTTCGGCGGACTGATCACCCCTCTCCCGGTAAACCGGGATCTCCCCAGATGGGGAGAGTATGGAAAGGTGTTCTTTAAAGAACTCTTCCGTTCAAGAACTTCATGGATTTTGGTTCCCAAAAACCTATGAGTTCTAAGACGGAATCAAACAGCTTTTCTTTCTGATCGCCTACACTCCATCGTTCTTAACGCTATTGGACAGAGGCGGATGTTCATATTGAAAACTACTATATTCATTAGAGATGTTTTTGACTTAGCTGCGCTCCAATTCTATTTTTTTATCAACTTCAGAGAGTGGGTCCCCGTCCCGATAATTATCAGGATGTGTAGCTGATGTCAGAAAACCTTGGGAAGTTCGTAGTCCACTATTGGGATTATGTTTTTGCCATTTTGAATCTGTTAACTTGTATTCATTATTTTCGATTTAAGATTAATACTTGTTTTAGCTGCCAGGCTATTTGATTGATTATGATGTGGTACAAAGGAAGGAAAACAGGAAATACGAAAATAGTGGTAAAAGGGTGGAACCACCCTAACCACCCCATGTAAATCAAGGAGTTATGAATGAAAAAAGTTTAAAATTTATTTTGCTCTATTAAATCCAATTGGTTTTTAAGCATTTTTTTAACTTTTAGGATCGACGACGGAGGAGTGCAATAGTAACCATTGCTTAAGTTCCCTGGGGAAGGGTTAATTTTTTTCTTGGACGAGAAATGTTTCGAGAACAGGTTAAAGAGTTCTTGAGGTTCAGCAGATTTAAATATGTCTGTTTTATCCCAAAGACGTATAATAAATCCCAATTCCGCTACGGGCAAATTTGTTGGTATTTTATCGTTGTCTTTTGTTTTAAAAGTGGATTGCTCACTTATATGACAGCTAGCTTCTATAAATGAAATCTCTTGTCTCAGCCATTTGATTAAGAAGGATCTGATTTTTTTAGCATTGCGGTCGTAGCCTGCCTGGTTTGCTGCTTGTACTTGCTCAACACTTTTTAAAAATAATCGGAGGACTTCCAATTGTTCGGCTTTACTGTCTTGCAGGTTGCACATTTTAGAAAAGAATTCACTACAGTAGTCCATGCACTCCTGGGAGTTGAGGTCGTGCCGGATAATAGCTATACAGAGCAATTTTTCAAATTCCTTTTTTGTTTGCGGTTTTTTACAAACTTTCGCCAATTTGATCATCCATGATTTCAGAAAGGCTAAGTCGCAAAAGGAATAATGCTCCTTGGTATATTCCAGGAAATCCCAGAAGGGATGAAGCACGACGTTAAGAAGTGGTTTGTTCACTTTCTTCATCAGCAGCATATCCCTTAGCAAACCCAGGGATTGTTTGATTTCTTCTTTTTGTCGCTCATAAGCAGGCAAAGGAATGGGTAAGCTGTCATTAAATTCTTGTGGGAATTGTTTATGTAGAAAACATAACAATTCAATGAGGGTGTTGAGTGTTTTTTTTAATAAACAATCCTCATTTTCATACTTCTCCTTACATGAGATTTGCATCTCAAAGAGGCTGTTGAGTGTGTATATTAGCATCGATTGGTAGGGCTTGATGAGGTGCTTGAAGGTTTTGCATAACGCAGGATCTACAGAAAGATACCGTAGTCTACGGCGGTGCTTTTGGGTCAGCGTGTTAAGTTTGCACACAAACGCTTTTACGGCAGTTAAATCTGGCATACTGCATTGGTGGTTACAATGGTGGTCATGAACCTGATCGACCACCTCACTAAGTTGATCCAGGAGGTTTTGCATTTGTTCAGATTTATTTTTTTTATGAAACGCACCACTCATTTCACCTAATACTAAAAATCTACCCCCAAGTTTGTTTCATGGATTAATGTTATGTTTTTAGTGAGACGTACTAAATGCAAATAGGTTGCATCAAAAACAATGCCTTTAGTATACTAAATGTTTCATTTAGATAAATTTGAATAAAAAAGCTCCTATTTTAACTATAGTTAAAATAAGAGCTTTTCACTGTATTTACAGGCTCTGAGAGGAGTCCTATATGGATGCTTTTTTATCTGTATTTTTTTTCCCGGATAGTCTCACTTGTAGTAGATGCATGTCCTCACTTACCTTATTTTCGACC
>JAEINY010000068.1 GCA_016342595.1 Marinilabiliaceae bacterium | reverse complement strand
ATGACTCGTCCTTTTTCTTTTACTTCTAACCATTTGGCCATGTATTATACTTATGTACTTTATGCGGAAAATTACCGCAAAATTTATATCGGACAAACAGCCAACTTAGAGCGCCGACTAAAAACGCATAATAGTAAGGAAAACAAAGGCTGGACTGCTCGCTATCAACCTTGGATCACAATTTATTCTGAACAATTTGAAACTCGTGCTGAGGCAATGAGAAGAGAGAAGGCATTGAAGTCTGCTAAAGGCAGAGCTTTTATCTGGGATCTGATTCATCAGGAAAAATAATCATAATTATAAACAGGGTAGTCCGCCAGCTGGCGGATGGTTCGAATCCAGTACAGCCCACAAAAAAGAGGGTGTCCAAATAGTTTGGATACCCTCTTTTTTTATAGGCTCTGTCATAATTGAAGTTGGTCTATTCAACCCATCCTGGGTTGTAGTACCTGGATCGTTTATTCCACGGGTTTCACCCGTGGTTATTCAAATTCAATCCTTCCAGAATTACCCTATTATAACCACAAAGTGGTTAAATGTGAATAACCCTGGGTGAAACCCAGGGAGGTAAAATCATATTTCGGCACAACCCTGAATAGGGTTGAATGTTAGTTCTTTGTAAAAGCATCAACCACCAATTGTAATATAGCCTTTATATATCAAAAAAACCCCAACCAAAAATGGCCAGGGTCTAAGATAATCTATTAACTCTAATCTATCTGTAAGTCTGACTACCACTGCTGGTATTACCGCTCACTTTAATTGGTCCGCGCTCAATCACCAGGTTTTTACGTCCTGAACTTCCTTTGGCACTTAAGCTACCGGAAGAAGCCGTCAAATTAAAACTCAATTCATCCTTTTCGTTAAACAACTGCATTGAAACACTTCCGGATGAAGCCTTAAATGAGGAAGGACCGGTTAGTTTAATATTGGTTCCTTTTTGACTACCACTGGAACTTGATAATTCAATGGCTCCGGTAACCCGATCCAAACTGATACTTCCTGAAGTAGATCTGCCGCTTAAGTCGCCGGTAACTTCAGAAATTTTTAAGCTTCCCGAAGATGACTTGGTCCACAAGTTTCCTCCGATCTTAGCAATAGATTGGCTCCCTGAAGTAGATGCCAAATCAGCATTTCCACCAACTCCATTCACTTTTAAGCTTCCTGAAGAAACTTTTGTTTTCACATTACCTTTCACATCACTGATGCGCTGTGAACCTGAAGAGGTTTCCGCACGCAAATCACCGCTGATACCTTCAATGATTAAACTCCCGGAAGAAGCTCTAGCCGTTAGATCAGAAGCAATATTGCGAGCCTGCACACTTCCCGAAGAAGCTGTCAGCTTCACATTACTTTGTCCTATTTCCTCAACCCTTACACTACCGCTGGAATTTTCAACAGTTACATCAGTATTCGCAGGCACTTTAAAAGCCAGTTTACCTTTCACAGTACCACGGATGGAATTGGGACGATCTAACCAAACACGCAAGGTATTACCATTTACATTATGGCGAATTTTTATGTCATACTTTTTAGAAGCCAACACTTCGCCCTTAAATTCGACATCTGATCCGGTAGTACCCAGTACTTCAACCGCACAAAACGAGCCTTCCACTTCAATGGCCGTCACATTCGTAAAAGTCTCTTCAACACTATCAACAGGCTCTTGTGCTATGGTTGAACAAGAAAACAAAACTGCAATACTAAATACTTGCAGGATGGAAGTCCATCGTAAAACTACTTTTTTCATAACTATGGGTTTAAATTTTCTATTTCGTATGGTTACCTGATATCAATTTTAAGCTGTTAAGCACACTGAAAATAGGACGCCACGATTTATCCAAAAGTTACAAACAAAATAGAGATTTATCGAATCAATTATTAATTAACTCAGTAGCCAACTCCCCCAAATTAACACCTGACAGATTCCCGGAAGTCATAATTAATAAATTGGCGTCTGTCAAATTTTGTTGCTTCAATAACATGACTAATTCATCCGGCGAAGTAAACACCTGCAAATCGGAACGGTCAAAGGCCTGATGAACCTCATCATGGCTCACAGGTGGCAGTTTTTTATGAGCAATCACATCGGGATTGAAATACACATAGGCCTGATCGGCCGCATCCATTGTATGTGCATACTGTGGCAGAAAATCCTTATTCAGACTACTAAAGGTATGTAATTCCATAACAGCCACTAATTTTCGATTTGAAAATTGTTTCTTCACTGCCTCCGTAGTGGCTTTCAACTTTGATGGTGAATGGGCAAAATCCAGATAGATATTGGTGTGTTCATTCTTAGCCAACAATTGTAAGCGCTTGGCCGCCCCCTTAAAACTCATCATAGCTTTTAAGAAAACATCAGCTTCAATTCCCAACTGTTGGCAAACCAATAGGGCACCTTTCATATTCTGCAGGTTATGATCGCCAAACACCTGCATGGGGTATTCAGTACCTTCAAAATTGATGATACATTGCCCGTTTCGGTTTTCATGTGGAAATGACTCATAAGCTTGAACGCGTAATTGCTCGCTCTTGGTTTTAGCAATGGCAGCCAACACCTCATCTTGTGCAAACCAGATTAATGCCCCACCCGGCTCCATTTTATCTGCAAAAATCTCAAACTGACTCACATAATTTTCCCAGGTCGGGAACACATTCATATGATCCCAGGCCACACCGGTTAGCATAGCCACATGCGGCCGGTACCAATGAAATTTAGGCGTTAAATCGATGGGCGATGAGAGGTATTCATCCCCTTCAAACACTGCAATCGGGGCTTTCTTTGTCAGCTTCACCATGGTATCAAAACCTTCCAACTGAGCGCCCACCATGTAATCAAAATCCATCTTTAATGCTTTCAACACATGCATCACCATGGCGGTGGTGGTTGTTTTCCCATGACTGCCACCGATAACCACTCTTTTCTTATCCTTGGTTTGTTCATACAAATACTCGGGATAGGAGTATATTTTCAAGTCCATTTCCTGTGCTCTCAATAATTCCGGATTATCCGGACGGGCATGCATGCCAAGTATAATGGCATCCAGATCTGAGGAAATAGTATCCACTTGCCAGCCCATTTTGTGTGGCAACAATCCATGTTTAGCCAATCGGGATCGGGAGGGTTCAAAAATTTCATCATCCGATCCTGTTACTTTAAAACCTTTCAAATGCAGTGCGATGGCTAGGTTATGCATGGCACTCCCTCCTATTGCAATAAAATGAACCCTCATATCGATATATAATTTAAACTAATGACTATTTTTGGCGCTTTAAAAAATACGGACTTGGCCTGCATTGCCAGATGCATGCCTTCTGTAATCAACCTGTGAAGTAAATTAAAATTTGTGGTTTTATGAAGCTTTTCAAAATCGAGAGCGGCAATTTCATGGCCGATGGAGGAGCCATATTTGGTGTGATACCTAAAATGATGTGGTCGAAATTTTATCCGGCCAACGATATAAACTATTGTAACCTAAGTATGCGCTGCCTGCTCATTGACACAGGTGATCGTCGCATCCTGATTGATACCGGTGTGGGTGATAAACAAAGTGATAAATTCTTTTCGTACCACCATTTGAACGGCGATAATTCACTCTCCGGATCATTAACTAAAGTAGGCTATAATTTCGAAGACATTACGGATGTGGTGCTAACGCATCTACATTTTGATCACTGTGGTGGTTGTGTGAATTACGATGATCAACAACAACAACCTTATTTAGCATTTCCCAATGCTACTTACTGGGTAGGGAAAACACAATGGGAAAACTATAAGATGCCGAATATCCGAGAAGGGGCGGTTTATTTTAAAGAGAATATGATGCCTGTTTTTGAAGCCGGACGTTTAAAAACCATCGACGCTGATGGCGAATGGTTACCGGGTATTGAAATGCGCATATTTAACGGACATACAGCCGGGCAGTTGGTGCCGGTGATTCAGACAACACAAGGTAAATTGGCATACATGGGTGATTTAATCCCGGTGATGGCCAGCATTCCATTGGCCTGGGTATCGGCTTACGATACCGATCCGCTCTTGTCCATTGAAGAAAAACGTGAGTTTTTAAAAGAAGCAGCTGATAATAACTACACCCTCTTTTTCGAGCATGATTTATACAATGAATGCTGTACCGTGGAAAAAACCGAAAAAGGTATCCGCATGAAAGAGTCATTTACTTTGGAAGCATTGGTGAATCAGCCAGCCACCATATAAGATCGAGGCAATAAGGGCCCGCTAAAAATACGATCAAACACCCGCTTACTAATCCATCGATGAGGAGCGGGTGTTTTATTTGTGATAACTTTATCAATAAGATAATTCGCCACACTAATTGTAAAACAACTAGCAAAATAAGTGGTAAAGAATGCCGATTGGCTTGTGCCACACTAGAAAAATGACCTCCATACAGTTCAAGCCATCCGGTAGTGAGTCCACAAGATGGGCAGGGATTTTTAACACTCCCAACAAACGGACAAGTAGCATACAACCAGCCTTCTTTAATCACGATTGGATAAAATAAAACCAGCATCAAAGCGCCAATAGCGAACCATTGAAAAAGGCGATAATCCTGAATAACGGATTTATTTTTATTCATTGAAGAGAAGACCTTAAGGTTTTGGAAACCTTAAGGTCTCATTTATAAATATTATTTCTTCGACTCTTCCCAGTCATCTGAATGCACCTCCACAGTAATAGAGAAACCATCTACCAACTCCCGAATCTCTTTCTCTACTTCCATCATCTTCTCTTCCAGCTCACGAAATTTCTCATCGGAGATCTCTTCTTTGGGAATACGAATCACCACCCGCTTTTCAGAGGCCTCTACCTTTATGGAATGAATGCCACTTAACACATCACTTACAATGCGTTCGGCCACTTCGCCTGCCCGGGTTGCTTCTTCCCTTATGCGGTCCTTCTCTTCTTCCGATAGAGTAATCTGCTCCAACTGTATATGAATCCGGGTATCTTCCAGCTCACTGGCCAACTCTTCAATGGCCTCTTCTAATCGTTCTTCGATATGTTCTTCGGCATGCTCCGAAAAATTGGAGATGATTCCGGTCCAGGCTCCGGCAATAAGCAAAGCAGTGGCACCCAAAATGATTCCAATTATGGCAACACTCTTTTGAGTCCGGTACTCATTGCTTTTAGCCAAACCAATAATGGCAAATATCAATCCCAACACAGCTGGTATATAAGCAATCACACCCACACAAGGAATAAGAGAAGTGACAAAAGCAAAAATGGATAAGACGAGTCCGGCAATGGCCAGTACATTTGATGACTTGGGATAATCTGTGACTTCCATAATAAAGAAGATTAATGAGCCTATAAAATTAACAAATCAAAGAATAAAATGAAAGACATTGACACGCAGCTTTCGCAACTCATCGGGTTTATTTCGCAACTCGTCGATTTATTGTTGAACTGCAACACCCACACCCTTACTTTAGCATCAAACTTTAAAACTGCACAACCATGGAAAAGAAAAAATGTAATAAACGCGGTAATGTTGGTCTCTTTCTAATCATCGTTGGATTGGTGATTCTGGCCGGTAACTTTGGATGGATCCCCTACCATATTTATGATGTTATATGGAGCTGGCCCATGATTTTTATCGGTATCGGCCTTTTTAACCTGGTTAAACGCGAATACACAGCCAGTGTCATTTTATTGGCAATTGGTAGTTACTTTTTGTTACCCGACCTGTTTCCATACATTGATACCGACTACATCTTCAAATTGTGGCCTTTACTGATTATACTCGCCGGGGCGCTCTTCTTCTTCCGGAAACGGAATAATCTGAGTTTTCATAACCTTAAAGCCGATGATAACGATGTTATTGATGAAGTGAATGTATTTGGTGGCGGTGTCTCACAAATCAATTCCCAGAACTTTAAAGGCGGAAAAATTACAGCTATCTTTGGTGGCAGCGAAATCAGTATGGAGCATTGCAGATTATCCGACCAGGGCGCAGTAATTGATTTAGTGGCCATTTTCGGAGGAAGTAAACTGATCATCCCCCGCGACTGGCATGTCAAAACCGAAGTGGTATCCATCTTTGGAGGGTTTAGTGATAAACGCGCGTTCATGAATGAATCAACCAATGATCCATCCAAAACACTCACCATAAAAGGCGTCACCATCTTTGGTGGCGGTGAATTAAAAAGCTTCTGATGCAACCTTCCTCCAGAAACGTTGTCTCTTAACAAATAGCGAATAATGGTGCCCCCGGGCACCTGATTCTCCTTTATATAGATTAAACCTAATGAACCATCCCATTACATCTGAAAACATCACCCTTAAACTATATACCACGGTTTGGGTCGTCTTAGCGCTTATCCACAGTGGTATCATGTATTGGAGTTATGAAATTCCATTGATACCGGCAATTGTAGACGGACTTATTTACAATACGCTGATGTATTTTCTGGGATTGAGTTTATGGTTTCCGGTATTATACATCGATACTGAAAAGAGTTGGATCAATACGACGGCACAGCTCCTGGCCTCCGGAATTGTGCTGGTAGCCTTTTGGCTGTTTAGCGGGAAGCTATTAGTAAGCCTTTTCGTGAGTGAGGAGATTCAACAACAATTGTTTGAGTTTAAAAAAATGACCACCCGTGGAATTGTCGGCGGTTTATTATTCATCCTGTATGTTTTGATCTATTATTTACTCATGTTTTATAACGAAATACAAGAACGAGCCAATCAACAGGAAACAATGAACAGACTATTACGCGAAACCGAGTTAAAAGCCCTCAAAGCCCAGTTGAACCCCCATTTTCTTTTCAACAGCTTGAATAGTATCAGTTCGCTCACCATCACAGATCCGGATGCCGCCCGTGAAATGATCAATAAACTATCCGATTTCCTGAGGTATTCACTTAAAAAGAATGACAACATTTTGTTACCCTTACGGGATGAGTTGAAAAATATGACCCGCTATCTGGAGATTGAAAAAGTGCGTTTTGGCGACCGTTTACTTTGCGAATCAATCGTTCCTACGGAGTGTAAGGATTTAAAACTGCCGGTACTCATCCTTCAACCGCTATTTGAAAATGCAGTGAAACATGGGGTTTATGAAAGCATTGAGCCGGTAACCATTCGTACTTTTTGCCGATGTATTGAAAATGACCTGGAGATTAGTGTAATCAACAATTACGATAAAGATGGCCAAACCCGCAAAGGGGAAGGCATTGGATTGGATAACATTGTGAACCGCTTGAAAAATATTTATCACCGCGAAGACCTGGTAACGATTGTACGCGAAAACGGGCACTATGAAGTGAATGTACGCATCCCACAAAATCAAACAACAAGAAAATGAAATAAGTTTGACATAGATTATCGATCAGTAGTCAATTCAATCCCGAAGGGATTAAACGTGAATAACCCCGCATGAAATGCGGGGAAGTTAAAAAGCAATGTAAATATAGAACCCGGAAGGGGTTCAATTGATTTTAAGTTGTATTCATCAACCATTTATTTACACCATTATTAAAATCATGACAGAATCCTATACAACCATTATTATTGATGACGAGCAACCGGCCCGTAATTTAGTTGCTGCCTATTTAAAAAAATGGGCTCAGATAAATGTGGTGGCCCAGTGCAGCAATGGTTTTGAAGCCTTAAAAGCCATCCGTGACCACCAACCTCAACTTTTATTCTTAGATGTGCAGATGCCCAAAATAACTGGTCTGGAACTACTGGAAGTATTGGACACACCGGTCCATGTCATCTTCACCACAGCCTATGATCAATATGCACTAAAAGCCTTTGAATTAAATGCCGTTGATTATCTGTTGAAACCATTCACCGAAAAACGTTTTGGTGATGCCATCACAAAAGTGATACAGAAAATAAAAACCGGTGAAGCGGGTAATAGCCCTGTGGCCGAATCGATTCAGACAGAAATGCAGGAACATCTGGAGCGCATTGTCGTGAAAAAAGGGAACAAATTGGAGGTAATTGGGATAGATGATGTTACTTATCTGGAAGCTCAGGAAGATTATGTGATGATCCATACAGCAAACGGACACTTTCTGAAATCAAAGACCATGAAGTTCTTTGAAGATCATTTGCCATCAAACCAGTTTATCCGTATCCATCGCAGTTACATTGTTAATGTAGATAAGATAGAGCGTCTGGAGCCCTACGATAAAGATACCTACATGGCCATTCTAAATAAAGATCAGAAACTCAAAGTAAGCCGTACCGGCTATAAGAAACTACGTCAGCAGATGAATTTTTAACACCCACTCCGCGTAGCTATCTGCCACATCGCCGAAAGTTACATCCGATGGGCGCAATCCATGAGTGTTCGAAACATGCTTTTTCTTCTAATGAATCAGTCAACAGCTTCGCAATTTCCTGTTTTGTTGTCCGCGAATTACGCCAATTTCACTAATTATTAACTGCTTCGCAGTTTGGGTTTTCCAAAAGGAAAACATATTCGCATAATTCGATAAATTTGCGGTTTCTAATAATAGGTAGCTACGAACTGGTTGGCATCATTTAGTTCATTTTTTTTAGGTTTCGAACACATGAGGGCGCAGCCCATTGCAAGCTTGTAAAATGCTCAAACGGCGGGGCGCCACGAAATACAGCCTTGCAGAATGCTCAATCCGATGAGCGCAGCCCATTACAACCTTGCAGAATGCCCAAACTGCGGGGCGCAACCAATTACAGACTTGCAGAATGCTCAAACTGTTGGGCGCAGCTAAATGCAAACTTGCGAAAGCCCCCGCCCCATGCGCGCAGATTATACCAATTGTATAACAAAATGATTGATAAAGCATTTTGCTTATTACAAAAGTAAATGCCGGTACACAATCATAGATTGATGTTTTTATCAATCGTTTTGATTGGTAATCGGTATTATTGCAACATTGAAAATGGTTCAAACGCGCAGGAGAATTGATTTTAAATAAAGACTCTATCATAATTAAGGGTTGAACTCCTCCAGAGTTCTTGATTACACTTGGTTGTAACCACGGGTTTCACCCGTGGCTATTGATGTTTAATCCCTTCAGGATTGGTATGCGGCAAGGAAACCGCGAAGCGGTACGATAGCCATCGTCCCAACAATATTAGCCTTAGCCATGGGTGACAACCCATGGTATTGGCAATATGTAAGCACAACCCTGAAATGGGTGGAATTGTTTATACATCATTCAACCCTTAATTATGACAAAGCCTAAACAAATAGCCACAAAACCGATGGATAAAAAAGATGTCAGCCCTAACGTAAGTCGTTCATGACTGATTGTTCAGAGGGGCTTTCTAGTATGGCCCACAGATTGTATATATACACTCCATAAAAGCATCGATTTAAAAAAAAATGAGATAGAATTTTGACATTATCGTCAAAAATCTGACTTTTGGATGTTTTTTGTCGATCATTTCGACCCCTCGTTACCGGTTTTATTAAGAAACCAGTATAGTCAATAAAAATGCAAATGCTATGATAGATAATGGATATTTAAGCCTGGTTGAAAAGGCATTGCACGATCATGCAGAACGAAACGCTTTCAGTGATTACAAAGGTGAGACCATCACGTATGCCCAAGCAGGCGAGCGTATTTATGGCCTTCACCTGCTGTTTGAAAAGCTGGGCATTGAAAAAGGTGATAAAATTGCTGTCATTGGTCGAAACATGACCAGCTGGGCCATTACTTACCTGGGCGTGATTTCCTACGGTGCTGTTATTGTACCAATTCTTCCCGACTTTAACTCCAACGACATACATCACATCATTAATCATTCGGAATCGAAATTAATTTTTAGTACAGATTTACTTTTCGATAAGATTGATGAAACAAAGATCCCTCATATCAAAGGAATCATTTCCATCAATCGGTGTGAAGTACTGGTTGATAATGACGGGAAACTCGAATCCTCAGTGAAAGAGTTTCACCCCTTTCTGAAAGGGAGCGGAGAACTTTTTAAAGCAGAGCAGCTCAACTTTGCATCCATACAAGCCGAAGACGAGGCCGTTTTGTCCTACACTTCCGGCACCTCCGGTTTCTCGAAAGGTGTACTGTTGCCCCATCGCAGCATCTGGTCGAACATTGCTTATTCAAGTGAGAATTTGGTGCTAACACCGGGTGAACGGGTGGTTTCCTTCTTACCGCTTGCACATGCTTACGGCTGTCTGTTTGAATTTTTGTGGCCCTTTGTCATGGGTTGTCACATCACCTTTCTGACCCGAACGCCTTCGCCACAAATCATCACTGAAGCCTTCCGAAATATCAAACCACATATCATCTTATCGGTGCCCTTGATTTTGGAGAAAATTGTTAAGAGACGGGTACAACCACAACTGGAAGAGTCTAAAGTAAAAACTCTGTTAAAAATTCCGTTGCTCAACAAAGTGGTTCACAACAAGATTAAAAATAAGTTGATCGAGGTATTTGGCGGCGAATTCCGTGAAATGATCATTGGGGGTGCCGCGTTAAGTAAGGATGTAGAAATGTTTCTGCGTAAGATTAAGTTTCCTTTCACCATCGGTTATGGTATGACCGAATGTGGCCCCTTGATCAGTTATGCCCCCTGGAAAAAGTCGCGCATGCGATCAGCCGGTGTAATGGTCGATCGCATGGAAGTGAAGATTGATTCACCAGATCCATACAACACCGTGGGAGAAATATTGGTGAAAGGCGAAAATACCATGTTGGGCTATTATAAAAACCAGCAAGCCACTGATGAAATATTTGATGATGAGGGATGGCTGCATACAGGTGACATGGGTGTTATTGACGCGGATAATTTCATCTACATTAAAGGGCGTAGTAAAAACTTGTTGCTTGGTGCCTCCGGCCAAAATATTTATCCCGAAGAGATCGAAGCTAAATTTAATGCCATGGAATATGTGCAGGAGTGTTTAGTCAGAGATCAGGATGGTAAGCTGGAAGCTTTAGTCTATCCCGACTATGAAGCCACAGATAAAAACAATTGGAGCCAGGCACAAATCGAAGTACAGTTACAGGAGATTCGCAAACAAGCCAATGCCGAGTTGCCCGCCTATATGAATGTGCAAATCGTCACGCTTTTTCCCGAGGAGTTTGAAAAATCACCTAAGAAGAGTATTAAGCGGTATAAGTATATTAAGTAACCGAACTAATCTATTCACGGGGTGACTAAGAAAGGTATACTTTAGTCACCCCGTGAATAATTACGGAAACGATCCTTAGTCACCCTCTCATTAGAAGCACCCCGTGACTAGTTAATCCCCGATCCATTCATTGAGTTTGGCATCCAATGCCTCTGCGCTTTCTTTAGTATAACGGGAATTCCTATCCCTTATTTACTCAATGAGCATCTTAGCAAGTCACATGGAACATACCTATTACCTGTCCTTTGGAGTTATTCCAGGCAGTTACTGCTTCGGGGGTAGCCAATACTTTCACAGCACAACCTTTATCTATAAAGAAAGATTGAGCCTCTTCCGAAAGAAAAAGACAACTTTGCTGGCCATTGCCAATGATCAACTCCTTTGAGCCCTCATCAAATAAATATTTGGCTTCATCCAATGAGACTTTATGAGAGGTCCCATAGATTTCTTTGGATAATTTTTTCTTTCGCTTTTTTATCTGCCCATCAAGTCGGATCAGTACATCATGGTCATACTGGTGCCCGGCAATGTTGATGCTACCAAAATGCGTTTCTTTGATCAATGGCTTCATAATAAATGGATTTCATGGCACTTACTACTGCTATAATAAGCCATAAAAATCCATTTGGCAAGCGTTTCTAAGAACTAAAATCCAACCTTTACATACAATAATGGCGTAAATCCCACCGACTCCGAATTTATATAAACCGTATTTATTTGATCAATGGGTACCTTGGTAAAGCTGGCGTATTTCACATTGTTGGCGTCCAACAAATTTAAGATGGAAAACCCCACTTCACCCATGAATTTCTTGCTCGATAATTTATAGGTGAGTGATGCATCCACACGATTATAATCAGGTTCGGTATATTCTTGCTTGAGGTAGTTGGTATATAACGGAAATCCGGAACCATACACATAGTTAGCGGAAAAGTGCCAATACTTGAGATTAACTAATCCGGCCAGTTTAAATTCATGTCTTTGGTCCTGAGGTGCCCGCCGGTAATCACTCTCCGGGAAATAAGAGAAGAGTTCTTCAGTTTTCCCCAGTGAATAAGACGCCCAAACAGAATGATGCCCGATGTCTTGTTTAGCAAAAAAATCCACCCCATAACTCCGGCTTACTCCTTCAAAAATGTCCTGAATGCGCCAATAACGGATATAGCGCGTTAAACCTTCCGTTTCTTTATAATACCCATCTATACTAGCTGTGAATTTATCTCGTGACCAGGCTACACCTCCAACCCAATGCATAGACGTCATAACCGGAATATCTTCATTATTGGCAATGGACCACCTGTACCGATAATTACCGCTTTCATCCAACACCGAACTCTTCACCAGAAATTGATGATACCGCCCCCAGGCCAGATTGAACTTCAGATAACCCAGTGTGCGAATATTTACTGACAGACGAGGATCAACAAATCCTTTTTTAAGATTCGGAGCATAATTAAAACGTAGTCCTCCAATTAACTTCACATTGCTTCCCAGTGAAAATTGATCTTGTGTAAAAAGATGCAAGCGATTCACTTTCTCCTGTATATCTACATATACTACATCAAATGTATCCTCCACCAGGCGAATTGTGTTTTGCGTAATCCCCATCCCCGCTTGAAACTGATGCTTATCTGACAGCCGCCATTCATTGTTCGCCTCTGTAATGAATTCCTCTACATCGGTATCAGCATGTTCATCTAATTTGGATCTTATACGCCCGTTCCAACGATTCTCAACTTCACGATTCAGATCATAAGCACTCTTCAGGGCAGAATAACTCATCTTAAAATGAGATCGCGTTCCACTCTTCCAATTTTTACCGTAATAGATAGTAGCACCGGATTGTGTGTTATCCTCCTGCGAAGATTGAAGCACACTATTATTATTCAATTCCCGCTCGGCCTCATAGGCGAAATGATCTTTTGCTCCCAAAAAACTAATGTAAAAGAGATCCCCATTATCCCCATGCAGTGCATACTTCACATTAAAATCACGAAACTCATAATCGGGGAAAATATCCGTTTCCATTTGCCCTTGATCCGTATTTTGACTCCCAAATATTTTTAAATCATCTTCATCAAACAGATTATTATAAGTCTTACGAAAAGCCAGTATCAATGATGACTTTTTGAACAACGGCAACTCCACCATCCCATTCACGGTTTGGTTATTCACGAAGAAATTAAAGCCGGATTGTTGTGTGCTTCCATTTTTTCCCGTGATGTTAACAATACCACCCACAACATCTTCGTGCGTCACACCATAGCCACCTTTTGACACATTCACATTCTTGGCCAGATAAGGATTCACCGCACTAATGTTATCGTTAAAATTCTTCAATCCCCAAATGGTAAAGCCATCGAAAAAGACCCGACTAGTCCCTTCAGGGCTGCCCCAGATGATGAGATCATTGGGTTGTTCGCCTGCCGCTAAAATTCCGGGTTGTAAACGTAACAAGTTGAAAACGGAATTATCGCCATTCCCTGGCAGGTAGTTGGCAATGTAAGGATTCAACTTAATCAATCCGGGTGATTCACCCACTTGAGCCGATTTCTCTACAATGTTATTCTTAACAATGATTTCCGGAATACCTACTACGGCGGGTGTTAGAAAAACTTTTTGATTCACGCCGGCATACAGAACTGTATCCAACACATAACATCCCAAATGGGAGGCTTTGACATGAAACACACTATCTGTGGTGGAACTATAACTAAATGCTCCTTTTAAATCTGTAATGGTTCCAAAATCATTGATTAACACATGCGAAAAAGGAAGCACCTCCCGGCTACCTATTTCCATAATTTGTCCGGAAAGCCGATGAATCACTGGTGGGAGCTCGATCATCACGGGGAAAATAATGAAAACCTCACCACTTGTTTCAAATTCCAGGGGTAGATCTTTCAGCAAAAAAGCAATCACTTCATGTTTGGAAGTAAATTGCCGGCTAATAGTAATGGGATATTGCGAAAGTAATTGGTCATTAAACGAGAACTGAAAATCGTACTGCTTACCCAGTTCAATCAACACTTCATTAAGCGGCTGATCAGAGCACTTCAATTCATAGTTCTGAGCTAATCCCGACGCAGAAGAAAGAATGATAAAAAAAAGAATCCAAGCTATTCGACTCACCTTACCACTTGTTTACTTACCAGGAATCCGGACGAAGTCGCTTTATATTCCAGACCCAACGGACGGCATACCATTTTAACAACCTCCTCAGCAGAACGATTCCGTGTAAAGTTTCCACTATAAAGATAGTCGAGTTTTTCATTGGTTGTGATACTTATGCCATATTGTCGTTCAATTTCTTCAAAAACAAGCATTAAAGGGGTGTGGGTAAAGATGAACATATCATTCATCCAACTGATGGTTTGCTCGGAATCCACCCTCTCATTCAATTCAATGGATCCATCTCTTTGCACCACGGCTTGCTTATTGGCCGTTATCTCGGTGGCATCACCACTCACAACCGATACAACTCTAACTTTTCCGGTATAACAAGTCACCTTATATTCACCCTTACGAGAATAGATATTAAAACTGGTTCCTAACACAATGGTCCGGCCCTGCGATGAAAGCACTTCAAATTTTTTTCCTTTCATAACTTTAAAAAAGGCCTCTCCTTCAAACTGCACTTCACGATTAAAGCGCCACCAAAAGGGTTTATACTTAATGACAGAACTGGCATTTAATTCAACACTTGAGCCATCGGGTAAGATTGCTGCTAAATGTTGACCGGCAGGAGCAGATACCGTTTTAGTGTAGAGGTGCATAAAAGCAGTGGCAGATAACATCACTATCAAAACAGCGGCAGCCGCCATTGTTATCCAATTGCTTTGCAAAGTCCTCACTTTTACTTTTGGTGTAGGCTGCACATCCATTTGTTCAGAAAGCTGTGCCCATACATCTTCTCTGGAACGGGAATAACTCACTTCAATTCCGGGAAAAGATTGTTGCTTATTATCTGACTCTCTATTTTTCATTAGTTCCCCAGTGCTTTACGCAGATGTTTAAGTGCCTTTGTCATCCGTTTTTCGATGGATTTTACACTCAATTGCAATCGATCTGCTATTTCCTGATACTTTAATTCATCCATCCGACTCATGAGAAAAACAATCCGCTGGTTATCCGGTAGCTCATGTAAGGCTTTCTCATATTGACCTTTTAACTCTTTGTAGCGCAATTCATCTTCGGGTGAATGACTGACCGGATGACTATCCATTTGCATGGCAAAGTTCTGCACTACTTTTTGATGTCGGTGTTTACTGATGAACAAATCGCCGGCCATTTTATAGAGTAGACCAATGAGCTCTTTGGGTGGTTTATTGAGTTGTTTCTCCCACAATTTCATGAAACTCTCCTGAGCAATGTCAGTGGCCAGTTCCTGATCACCCGAGCGATAATACACATAATTACGCAGGGGATCAAAATGTTCATCAAACAGTTCTTTAAAATCTTCCCGTTTCAAGTTACTTGGTTGTGATGGTTATGACTGATCTAAATTTACAAAAGAAAATCAGGTTGTTCCAGCTTTTAGTGTTACAAGTTGAAAATTAAAGCTTTCAGGTAAAAATGTCCGGGAAAGCCTTCTCTCCACGGACATTTTACTCATAACGGGATGTCCTTAGCTGTTATTCTGCTCTTGTTTTTTCTCTCTTTTGCGTTTCCCAATCTCCATCTCTTTGGTACCTTCTGAAGTAGTCATAGTGGCCAAGCGATCACACTCACCGTTTCCATAATCAATGGTTGCAAATACAGCTCCGTTTTTAGATAGAGTTACCTCTCCACTGACGATGAATCGACAGTCACCGCGTTTCACCAACGCTTTGGTAATTTCCCGGCTATATGTGTTCTCATCTGAGTCTTCACAATTGGTATAACCGGTAATTTCCATTACATCATCACTATGATCGAATGGCGTATCCAATCCGGCAGTCCAGGTTCTTTTCTTTTCAGCTATGCGTTCCAATGTAGTTCCATCGCTAAAAGCAAATACCATATCACGACTGATATTAACGATGCGCTCTGTTTGATTGTCTCCATTGAAAGTTTTCACATTGGTACCACTGATACCCACCTCATCAATGCTGAAATCCTGGAAGGTCACAGTTCGGGTAGCGCCATCTACACGAGGCGAATCGGATAAAACAATTTGAACAATCCCCTTAATGATGCGTCCATTCTCCAATTCAGTAGATTCGCCATAATCAAGTGTAATGGTTTTTGGAAAACCGCCTTCGGCTGATTCAATGGTGATCAAGGGACACTTTTGCCATCTGTAACGATACTTATAACGGTTACGTAATCCTTCGGACTTTAACCCCTCTCCACTGACTTCTGTGGCCATGGAAGTATAAGTATCTGCACTTCCTGAGAATAAATCCACTTCATAATCGGCTGCTTCCATCACATCATCAACTGAAGCTTCAGTAGTTACAATAGACTCTACGGTTACACTCATATCGGGATCCATGTAATCCACTTCAGGAGTAATCCCTTCTTCTTTATTACAAGCAGTGAATATGACTAACATACTAACGGCTGCTCCTAAAAATACTTTTTTCATGACTTTGTTGTTTTAGTTTATTTTCAGTTTAATTTGCGTCAAGTCTGATTTTAAACCCTATTGAAGTGTATTACTTTAACACTTCTCTTTCGACTTTACATGAACATACCGTTTCAAGTCCTCTTCACCCTACCAATATTTTAAAAAACTTTCATTTACATACACACTATCTTCCTACATGGCAATGATACTAACACTTACACACCAATTTGCCAAAAGAAAAAATCCTGTTTGTTCACATCGCTCATCAATAATCTGTGCATAAAGAATGGAATATTCCTATATTTATCGTTTAATGATTAGTATTCACCGTCAATCCCAATCACATGAAAACTCATCTCCTTATTCTTGCAGTCTTGATGCTAACGACAGCTGCTATTGGTCAAAACACCATCTCATCTAAAGATTCGGCCAAGCTGGCCAAACTCGAAAGTTATGTACTTAGAGCTGAAGCTAAAATGACTAAAGCGGAGGTAAAGATGGCCTATGCAGATTCACTCATTGAATCAGGAACAGCATTAATCGAAGAGAATGATGTGCTGCTTGATGAACTCTCCGATGAAATAAAACAATTGGACGGAACCTATAAGGCCGAACGTAAACCACTGGAAAAAGCTACCAAAACAAAAGACCGGGATGACGCTAAGCTAGCTTCTACCGAACTAAAGGCTTTTGACACCAAATACAAAGCTGATGCTAAGGTCTTAACCACTAAAGAAAAGGCACTGCTTAAAAATATGAGTAAAGGAGAGTCTGACTTAACCAAAGGAAAGACTTATAAAAAAACAGCTAAAACAGCCGTAAAAGAAGCCCAAAAAGCTTTGGATGAAGCTCAAAAAAACCTGAACGAAGGTAAAGCTGAAATTGAAGGTGAACCGGAGGAAAAGAAAAAAAATATGTTATTTTGAAAACCTTATAAAACGAACCGGACAACACAATATCAATCCCGGTTAACATCTACAATGCTCCGAACGACTTGAGATCGATATACATCTATCACAATACGCTTGCAGCCAATACGTGGAGCATTCCGGTGAATCACAGCCGTATCCCAGACAACCCTATTCTATTCTGAATCATCCTGAGTAGCGTTACGACGAATCACAGATCCCACCCGGATACCCACAGAACCGACCCGGGTACCAACAGCAGCATCCAGGTCAACAAGAGAAGTCGCCCCGGCACTTTAAATACCATCCCGACCAACAAGAGAAACAAGAAATGAAAAATCAATCGCTATAGCTTCACCATGCCTTTCACTCCCCGCATCACACCATAAAAAGCGGTCAAGGTAAAGATAATGGTGGCACCCGATGGCAGATCAAAGTAGTAAGCAACAAATAAACCGGTAATACTACCAAGCACGCTTATAATGACGGACCCAATGATTACCTTTTTAAAACTACGCGCAAACAAATTGGCAGCAGAAGGCGGGATTGCAAAGAGTGACAATACCAGGATGATACCCATCACTTTAATGGAAAGCACAATGGAAACCGCGATGAAAATGGCCACTACCATGCGTATCATCTGAACCGGTAAGCCGGATACTTTGGCAAATTCAGGATCAAAAGCAGTATAGACAATCGGTTCATAAAACAGATTTAAGACCAGGATTAAAACCATGGAAAGTCCGCCCAGCAAATATAAATCTGAGAGTTGCACGGTAAGAATATCCCCAAACAGAAAACCCATCAAATTGGGCGTATAACCTGGTGTTAAAAAGACAAACAGAATCCCGATGGCCATTCCCAGAGACCATAATATAGCAATGGCACTATCTTCACGTAATCCAGCCTTCTGACTGCTCCATTCGATGCCCAGTGCCGACAAAACAGCGAAAACAGCTCCTCCCAGAAAAGGGGGCCATCCCAGGTAATAAGCCAGGCCCATCCCCCCAAAAGAGGCATGTGTAATACCCCCACTGATAAACACCGATCGACGGGCTACGATATAAGATCCGACTATGCCAGCCACGATAGACGTCAGAACGGCGGCTAACAACGCATTGCGAAAAAAAGCAAAGGAAAAAAGGCTAAGGAATTCACTCATCATCAATGGTTTTTAACAACCCGGTGAGGCACTGTACCGTGGGTCAGTATCTCAACCGGGCAATTGTAAGATTGTAATATCTCATTGGATATTTTATTGGTAGGATGGTAATGTAATCCTCCATTTACACAAGCTATCGTCTTGACCAATGCCGAGATGGTACCCACATCGTGTGACACGAGCAATACGCCCATCTCTTTATTCAAATCAGACAGTAGGTTGTACAAATCCTGTTCAAACGATTTATCCACATAAGTATTGGGCTCGTCCAATATAAGTAGGTTGGGCTGACTGATCAAGGCTCTGCTTAAAAATACTCGTTGCATCTGCCCGCCTGATAACTCCCCGATGGGCGCCTTTCGTTTCGCCGTTAATCCTACAAAATCGAGCAATTCCTCCACCCGATGGTGATCTTTTAACACAGGTTTTTTCCACCAACTAGAAGAGGCATACCGACCCGACAACACGACTTCTTCAACAGTAATGGGAAAACGCTTATCTATGGTGTTGATTTGGGGAAGATAGCCAATACGCAAGGATCGATCGCGAGTTACCACTCCTTGCATGGGTTGAATCAAGCCCAGAATCACCTTCAGCAAGGTCGTTTTACCTCCACCATTGGGCCCTATGATACCGACAAAATCCAATGGTTTCACGGACAGATTCACACCTTTCAGAATGGGCTGATTCTCATAACCAGCCATCACACCACTGAGTTGAAGCAATGTTTGCATAAGCTAGTTGTTAGTTTGCAGGTGTGAGATGAAACGATTCATTTCATCCAGCCAATTTTCCGATAAGGGATTCACTTGAACCGTTTGAGCACCGATCTCCGCAGCGATGACATCGGCCTTTTTACGATCAAACTCTTCCTGAATGTAGATGATTCTAACACCTTTCTCACGGGCCAATTCAATGGTTTGCTTTAAGCGCGCCGGTGTTGGCGTTTTTCCTTCAAACTCAATGGTCATCTGTTCAAAGCCATAAGTACGCGCCAAATAGGTATAAGCCGGATGAAAAATCATAAAATTCAAACCAGGATGCGTTTCTTTCAATTGGTACAACTGCTCATCCAAACCTTGAATATCATTCATGAATGCCTCATAGTTGGAATTAATAAGATCATTGTTATCAGGAAAAAGATTTAACAATGCTTTTTTCAGATTAGCGATCACCACTTTCATCTCCGTGGGTGAGGTCCAGATGTGTGGATCGATCCCACCCGTACAACCTTGATCCTCGTCACTGTGATGATGGTGGTGTTCACCCTGAATGACATCAATGCCCTGTGAGAGATCGAACCAAAGCATCTGCCTGTTGGCCGCTTCAAATTTTTCCGACCAGGAGGCCTCAAACCCCAGGTGTCCCATCTTAAAGTAAGCCACCGACTGTGATAAATTCTTCAACTGACCGGGCGTAGGGGCATAAGTGGCATGGCCGGAGCCTGGCGGAATCATCACATTCACCTCCACACTATCTCCCATTAAGCGTTCCACGAAATACTTTTGTGGTGCAATACTAACGGACACTACAGGCTTAATACTTTGCCTAACAGGTCCGGTACATCCCATTAACAATACCGATACAATTATACTTGCAATATATCTCATCTGATATTCCTTAATTCAATTTTATTTCTATCTATTTCAATTATTTATTGCACCGCTGACATGTCCCTTCAATAATGGTACTTTGCGATTGCACACTAAATCCAACTGGTAATTGACAAGAAGGTAACGGTGAGTTGGGCAAGCACACTACTTTATCACAAATGAGACAATGGAAATGTGGATGCTGCGTTCCTTTTTCAGGATTTACCAACACATACTTGGTGGTTTGATCTTCTAAAATGATCTTATGAATCATTTTTTTTTCATCAAATAACTTCAGGGTGCGGTATAAAGTAACCCGATCGATCGGCCCATCCATTTTCTCTTCCAGCTCCTTGGGAGATAAAGCCTCATCACTTTCAAACAACAACATCAACACGTCTTCACGAATTGCTGTTTTACTCAATCCAAATCGCTTTAAATAATCTGAAGAATGGAATGTCATATTTCTGCAACTTTGTTGCAAAAATACAGCACTAAAAGTAGAAATACAACAGTGCTGCAAAAAATAAAAGAGAAATCAGTCTTTATTACACATTCTGACCAAACATTTGAAATACACTCTCCACATAAGTCTTAGAGACTGGCACTTCCAAAACCGGCGCCGTATCCAACTTGATGCGCATCCCCATTTTCTCACGTTCAATGATTTTCACCTTTTGAAAGTTAACCATGTAAGAACGGTGACAACGGACAACATCCAAAGGACGAAGGGATTCTTCCATATTTTTCAATGTGTTCCGTAATAAAAACTTTTCATGTTTTTGGTGAACACTATAGTAGATGGTCACATAATTGTCAGCTCCTTTTAAATAAAGCAGATCATCGTTTTTTATAGAAAAACGCATCACACCCTTTTCGTCTCTGAATAGGACCATGCCTCTATTTTCCGGTAATTCTTCACGTTCTTCGATCAAGGCATCCAACTTCATTTTTTTATCTTGCCAGGAGAAATACAACCACAAAGTGGAATAAGGCAACAATAAAACCAATGAGGTATTTTGCATGGAAATTTTAAAAGCATCCAAAATGGGACGAGGATCCTTTAATATGATTATCTCATACAAGGTATAAAACAACGACATACTCACAATCTCCACCGCAATCCATAACAAATAATGGCCCAATGAGATGGATCGTCCGCGCTGGCCACATTGATACATGATAATGCGACTGATAACAACCACCAAAACACCCGTCAAGATCACCAAACTAGAAAATATGAACAGCTCTAATTTGGAGATATTGAACCATGTCTCTACACCAAAGGGCGCATAGACATTAATAAACAGTAAGGCAAATCCAGCAGTAAAGAGAATAAGCCGAATACTGTTTCGCTTCTCCAAGAGGTAAGATGGTATGGGCTTGCTAAAATCCATGGTCACAAAAATGAGTATTAAAATTACAAATTATCCATAATTCCTGAATAACTATTCGAATTTGACATTTTTCTTGCTACAAATTTTATCCCTCAATGGGAAATTTCACCCCATAATATCCAACTTAAGCCCAAAAACAGGGCAGATATCACATAAAATTGCAATCTGTTCAGAAGTTGATTTGGTTTGCATCAACGCTACTACAGAATGGCAAACATTTAATGTGTTAACATTCCGAAAAAGACGATTTATGAATTACACTCAGTTATATCAACTATTGAAGACTCAATTTTCACCGGGAATAGCCACACTCATTCCCGGTGAAGAGCGTCTTCTGATAAAAAATGAGTCGTTTCATTCCACTATTGCTGATTCAGTTGGGACATCCATAGCTAAACAAGCCTTACCTGATTCATTCAACATTGAAAACCATGAGGATAATCCCAATGAGGATTTTACTTATCCGGTATTCTACCCATCGAGTTCAATAATAAACAATAAGTGTATCATACTATTACACGGCCTCAATGAACGGAGTTGGGATAAATATTTACCTTGGGCTTATCAATTAGCCCAAAACACGGGTCAGCCGGTTATTCTGTTTCCCATTGCCTATCACATGAACCGGTCGCCACATTGTTGGAGCGATCCGCGAGCCATGCTGCCCTTTGTCAAACAACGGAAACAGACACAATCATCTACATCAGCGTTAACCGTCGCCAATGTAGCACTGAGCCAACGATTGACCGACCAGCCAGAGCGATTTTTACTCTCCGGATATCAGGCCGCCAAAGACATCCTAAAACTAACGCAACACATTGCAATGGGTTTACATCCGGCGTTTGAGAAAGGAAGTCAGGTCAACTTTTTCACCTACTCTATCGGGACTTTTCTGGCCCAGAATCTACTATTGGCACATGGCAATGATCTGTTGGCCCATTCGAAATTTTTCTTCTTCTGTGGTGGCAGTGCTTTCGCAGAGATGAAAGGTACCTCAAAATACATTATGGATAGTGTGGCTTTTGACCGGCTCATCCATTTCTATTCACAGGAGCTGGAGACCGCCTCTCAGAAAACAGGCTATTTAGATCACATTCTTCATGAAACAGAATTAGGTCAAGCCTTTTCGTCCATGATATCTCTGGATGCATTGAAAAGAAGAAGTCAGAATTATTTTAGTTCATTCAAGGACCGGATGGCAGTCATCTCCTTGAGTAAAGATCAGGTGATACTACCTGAAGCCATAAAAAAAACATTACAGGGAATTCGTCTTGACGAATGGGATTTTGATTTTCACTATACCCACGAGGCACCCTTTCCGATACTATCTAATAAATTGGTTAATAAGGTCAATGAGGCTTTTGATAAAGTATTCATTCAGGCGTCTATGCTTTTTACACACTAACGTTGAGAAGACCTTACCAAAAAAGGGAGCAGGTTTAACGAAACCGACTCCCTTTTTTTATATGATTATCTAATTTTTAACTCAAAAATTCAACCACCTGATTGAACACATTCTCTCCGGTGAATCCAAATTTCTCATCCAATACAGTGTAAGGTGCTGAATAGCCAAAATGATTCAAGCCCCATACTTTACCATTGAAACCGACTAATCCTTCCAGTGTAACAGATAAACCAGCAGTCATGCCAAATCGTGGCGTTTCAGCAGGTAAAACAGCTTCCTGGTAAGCAGCATCCTGATTACGAAACAGACCTTCAGAAATCACAGAAACAATCTGGACTTTCAGTCCTTTACGCTCGCGTAACAATTGAGCACCTGCTACCAAAGTACCTACTTCAGAACCTGAAGCCAACAATACCACATCGGGTTGTTCACTGTCTTTCTCAACTATGTAAGCGCCTTTTTCAGCAGCTAATGCTTTCTCGTAAGTACTTTCCGGTAAATTGGCAATATTTTGACGCGAGAAGATCATACCCGTAGGTGTTTTGGTATTCTCCAAAGCCATCTTCCAGGCAACAGTAGTTTCGTTGGCATCGGCCGGACGCACAACTAACATACTATTATCACCATCGTGATTTTTCAGTTTCTCCATTAAACGAATCTGAGCTTCTTGCTCAATCGGCTGGTGAGTCGGACCATCTTCTCCTACACGGAAAGCATCGTGTGTCCACACATATTTCACCGGCAATTTCATCAAACCAGCCATTCGAATGGCAGGTTTCATATAGTCAGAGAAAACAAAGAAAGTACCACACACAGGAATCACACCACCATGCAATGCCATACCATTCGCAATAGCCGCCATGGTTAATTCTGCAACTCCCATTTGAAGGAAGGCACCTGAGAAATCACCTTTTTTGAATACGGTCGTTTTCTTCAGGAAACCATCTGTTTTATCGGAATTCGCTAAATCAGCTGACATCACAATCATGTTACCCACATTCTCGGCAAAATGACCTAAACAAGTAGCCGAAGCAGCACGCGTAGCTGTACCGGCTTTCTGCTCAATCTGACTGAAATCAAGAGCAGGTGCTTCATTATTAATGTAACCATTCAAGGTGGCCGCCAATTCCGGATTTTGCTTTTCCCATTCAGCTTGTTCGGCTTTTTTAGCCGCTGCCACCTCAATTTTCTGAGCATTTACTTTAGCATACGCTTCAGCCACTTCAGGGAAAATAGCAAATGGATTGGCAGGATCACCACCTAAATTTTTAATGGTATCATCTGTAGACGCTCCGGCCGCACTCAAAGGCTGGCCATGCGTCGAAACTTGTTTCTCGAAGGAAGCCCCATCAGCAGTCACTGCACCTTTACCCATTATTGTTTTACCAATAATCAGGAATGGCTTTTCAGTTTCAGCAATGGCGGCATCCAATGCCTGACGAATTTGATCCTGATCATTTCCGTCGATGGTCATAGTGGCCCATCCCCAGGCATCATATTTTTTCGCTGTATCCTCAATGGTAACATCACCGGTTGGTGTAGATAACTGGATATCGTTTGAATCGAAAAACATCACCAGGTTGCTCATCCCCAGGTGACCTGCCAAACGGCCAGTTCCTTGTGAAATCTCTTCCTGGATACCACCATCCGAAATAAATGTAAAGATGTTGTGGTTCATCCACTCACCAAAACGAGCCGCTAAAAAGCGCTCTGTAATAGCAGCACCTAAAGCCATTGTATGTCCTTGTCCTAATGGACCAGACGTATTCTCCACTCCTCTGGCAAAATCCACTTCCGGATGACCCGCTGTCGGGCTGCCCCATTGTCTGAAATTAGCCAATTCCTCCATACTGTAGGCACCCGTCAAAGCTAATGCCGAATACAACATCGGAGACATGTGTCCCGGGTCAAGGAAAAATCGGTCGCGATTAAACCAGGTTCTGTCAGATGGATCATAATTTAGATACTCTGAAAACAGAACTTGAATAAAATCGGCTCCACCCATTGCCCCTCCAGGGTGTCCTGATTTTGCTTTTTCAACCATGGCCGCTGATAACACTCTGATGTTGTCTGCTGCTTGCTTTGAAATGTTTTTGTCCATTGCGCTTTTAAAATTTATTTGTTTCTACTGTCTTAACAGCAGAACTTTCTTCAAACTGAGCGCAAAAATACACTTTTTTCCATAGCAGATAAATTTTTTTTAGGTTGTGAATCAGACCGGTGACATAAATCAGCTTGTCAATGCGTCTTAATAAAAACTAAAAAACCATGATCCAACAAGCTCTTACCTGGAAGCCTCAAGCCATAGATAGCTCCCTTTCCAATGATTATTATTACCTTTGAAGCACTGACTCCTACATGGGTAATGCAGGTCATATTGTCATCGAAGAACGAAAATTAAATCCCACAAATCAACTTTTTCAAGAAAATATAAACTCCATCTTAAAAACAGATGTAGATGAAGATAATTGCAGATAATAAAATTCCCTATTTGAAAGGTGCATTTGAAGCGATCGCTACTGTTGAGTATTATCCGGGAGCAGATATTAATACTCAAATTGTAAAAGATGCTGATGCATTAATTACCCGCACCCGGACAAAATGTAATAAAGATTTACTGACAAATTCGAGTATAAAGATGATTGCCTCTGCTACCATTGGATTTGATCACATCGACACCACCTTTTGCGATGCCAATAACATACAGTGGACCAATGCTCCGGGTTGCAACTCAGGCTCCGTCAAACAATATATTGCAGCTGTCTTAGGTCTTTTAGTGGAAGAAAAAGAATGGACTCTGAAAGGAAAAGGAATTGCCGTAGTAGGTGTTGGCAATGTGGGCTCTAAAGTATCAGCCCTTTGTAGAGCCTTAGGCATGGAAGTTTATGAAATAGATCCACCACGCGCCAAGCTTGAAACAGACAAGCCCTTTTATAACTTGCAGGATGTTATCGATAAAATAGACATCATTACTTTTCATACGCCGCTTACGCGTGAAGGAACAGATAAAACCTATCACCTGTGTGATGATATATTATTAAAAAAGATGAAACCGGGCTGCGTAGTTATTAACACTTCGCGCGGAGAAGTTGTGGATGGTCAAGCCCTAAAAAATGCATTGACTAATCAGGAAATTGGATTAGCAGTGTTAGACGTGTGGGAGCATGAACCAGAATTAGAACGCGGGCTTTTAGAACTGGTTTGGATCGCCACCCCTCATATTGCCGGTTATTCGCAAGATGGAAAAGCCAATGGTACCCAGATGAGCGTTCGAGCTATCAGCAAAAAATTTAACCTGGGTATGAATGATTGGCAGCCAGGTGACCTGCCTCGGCCTCAATTCCCCGAGCTCATCATTGATTGCAAACACCTGACAATCGATGAAATTGCAGCCAATGCCTTTTTACATACCTACGATTTAAGGGCTGATGACCAAAGATTAAGAAATTCCCCAACCACCTTTGAAAAACAAAGAGGGGATTATCCTGTTAGAAGAGAATTCAAAGCTTATCAGATTCAACTTGAAAATGGCATTATGCAATATGAAAAATTGCTTCAGGCAGTAGGTTTTGAAAATGTAACGACGATTTAAAAGTAAAACACCATGCATAAAAAAGCTGACATTGGATTAATAGGCTTAGCCGTAATGGGCGAAAACCTGGTATTAAACATGGAAAGTAAAGGTTATACAGTAGCAGTATATAACCGGACAGTAGATAAAGTTGATAAATTCATCACCGGACGCGGTAA
>JAEINY010000067.1 GCA_016342595.1 Marinilabiliaceae bacterium | reverse complement strand
AAAACAATAAGGGCACTGAGTATTTTCATTAGTAAGGCATTAATAAATTTCTTCATTATATTTAAAAGGCTCTGTGACCGCATTATTTTCCTGAGCTTTGCAGTCTCTGTGTAACGCCTATTTTAAAAAGAACACACAAATATAGTCAGGTTATTCCGACACATTTCCTGAAGGATATTTCGCCCATATAACTACAAACCTAAAGCATAGTAATAAGTACCGAGATAATCCTCATAAATACCCTCAAGCAAGATGCCGCCTTTTTTGTTCGTCAATAATTTCTCAAAAGCCTGTACTGTTTTGACCTCCTTGCCGTCTAGCTTCGTAATAATAAAGCCTACTTTCATATCTGTGTGTCGCTTCAGCTTACCGGCTTTCAGGGCCGTTACTTTCAGTCCACCCTCAATATTCAGACGCCTGGCGGTTTTTGAATCAATCTCTTCTAATTCGACGCCCAATATATCAAAAACTTCTTTTGAGGCTTTTGAGGCTAACTCTGCATCTCCTGCCTGATTCCGTAAAATAACCGGGAAAATCAGTTTTTTTCCTTTGCGATTAATGGTGAGCTGCACCTTATCTCCGGGATGCCGACGACCAATCAATTCCAATAGCTCACCGGATGATTTCACGTCCACATCATCCACTCTAATCACTACATCTCCAGGTGTCAGGCCAGCTGCGCCTGCTGAACTATTTTCCATTATACTATCCACATAAACACCTTGTGTGACCTCCAGATCGAGCTCCCGGGCCAGATCACCGTCCACACTCCGGATCATCAATCCCAAATAACCGCGTTGCACGACTCCATAAGTCATCAGATCTTCAACGACCTTCTGCACGATATTAGAAGGTACGGCAAAACCATAACCGGCATAAGCACCGGTAGGGCTGGCAATTGCGGTATTAATACCGATCAGGCCACCCTGCAGGTTCACCAATGCACCACCACTATTACCCGGGTTGATGGCAGCATCTGTTTGAATAAAGGATTCTATGGCGCTTTGATCTCTTAATAGATTCAGGTTACGTCCTTTGGCACTCACAATTCCGGCGGTAACCGTTGAATTGAGATGAAATGGATTGCCCACCGCTAAGACCCATTCGCCTACCTCTACCTGATCCGAATTCACAAAGGAAATATACGCCAAATCTTTAGCACGGATCTGCAGTAAAGCTAAATCAGTGGACCGATCGGTACCGACTATCTTAGCCTTAAATACCCTGTTATCATTTAAAATAACTTCAATATCATCGGCATTTTGGATCACATGGTTATTGGTTACAATGTAACCATCCGCCGTAATGATCACTCCTGATCCCGAACCAACACGCACCTGTGGTCCCCGCGACCGGGGTTGCCTATCCTGGAAAGGATAATCCGGTCCAAAAAAATGTTTGAACACATCGTCATCAAAAAAATGCCTGAAGGGATTATCTTCCTCCCGATACTGCTGAAATTGATGTACCTGTGTCGATTTAATATGCACCACTGCCGGCATTACCTTCTTCGCTACTTTAGTAAACTCAAGCGGTACAATATCACCCGTCTTATTTACTGTATAAACCGCTCCTCTGACAGGCGTATCCGACAGATGTTCAATCGTGATTTTTTCCGGGTTACCACTATCCCATAACCGAAACGCACCAATCGTTAAGGCGCTTCCTAAAACAGCTGCAGCAACTAACCATCCTAATCGTTTCATACCGATCTCCTCCTTTTTAAATCATCACATATCAAAGTATCCTTGTACCCACGCATCATCGTACTACTTTTCCCGACCACCATGACTGCACGTTTTGTCTTAATTTACTCAGCCAACTATCATTTGGAGCATCTAAAACCGTGGCCTCTTCGATTGCATCGTTACTATTTACCGGTATTTCACGATCGTTTGTAAGCTCTTTTTTTCGAGGCACACGAACAGAAAGCATCCCATTTTTGTATTTTGCCCGGATGTGATCCACATCCATATCTTCCATTATTTGAAAACGCTCAACGAAAGATGTTTCATAATACCGGTGTTTGTTCTTTTCCTTCCGATACCCTTCTATAACCAAGTTATCACCTTCTATGTGCACTGTCAAGTCTTTCTTTCTCAGCTCAGGAACATGAAGTTCAAGCTGGTATTCATTATGAAAACGTTGCAGGGTTTCGGGCCAGCCAGACACTTCTCCCCTTGGATATTCATCAAACAGATCAACAGGGTTAAAAGGGAATCCCAATGGTGATAAAGGATATCTATCCATAAGCATTGATTTCATCACACATCCTCCTATAATGGTTTGTAATAATCTATTGGTAAAGCCCCCAAATACCTCGACCCGAGCCGAGGCCAGGGGCCATCAAACCAGCTACGATATGGTTATTTCTCTGGCTGGTTTAGGTTTCATCTCTTCGCGCTTAGGTAATTTAATGGATAAGATCCCGTCTTTATAACAAGCTTCCACTTTATCTCCCTCCACTAATTTTTCAGAGAAATTAAAAGAGCGACGGAATGCCTGATAGTTGAATTCACGACGGGTATACCGATCATTCTCTTCGGTACTTTCCCCCTTATGCTCTGAGGTAATGGTTAATTCACCATTGTCGTAAGTGATGTTAAAATCATTCTTAGACATGCCGGGGGCGGCCACTTCAATGACATACTCATCCGTGTTATCCAAGATATTGATGGCAGGTAAGGTAGATGTTTGGCCTACCATGTCCATGAGGTTTCCTTCGAAAAACTTATCAATGAATGAAGGAAACACAGGAAACAGGCTGTTTGTGATTCTTGCAGGTTTCATAATATAACCCTCCATTATTTAATTAGACTTTTATAACTGACTCAACTATTAATTTTCAAAGGGTATGCCAAACTGATATTGACTTGCTGGCAACATTCCCACACCCCTCTATTTTATTGACTTGCACAACAAATCAAAACCGACAATCTTCCTCTTTCAGTCAACATGTCAGCTACTCCCGCTAAACACATGACACAATGACAATACTCGATTAAATTGTCAGCTTAAAACCAGCATACTTCGTACATTTGGCCTCAAGCAGATAAATGGGGTTATCAAGACGAATTAGCTTTTCACCATCCGAAACGGTGTCGTTATAGCTTGCAGCGATACTTTTTTATAAAAAAACAGAGGTGTTGTGACTTATGGCGATGTCGTTGCGGCTTGCAACACCATCTCTATAACATGTAGAGCTATCGTTACAGCTTGCAGCGATACCTTTTTATGAAAAAACAGAGGTGTTGTGACTTGCAACAGTATCTCTACAACATGTAGAGCTATCCTTACGGCTTGCAGCGATACCTTTTTATGAAAAAACAGAGGTGTTGTGGCCTATGGCGATGTCGTTGCGTCTTGCAACACCATCTCTATAACATGTAGAGCTACCCTTACAGCTTGCAGCGATACCTTTTAAGAATTTATCGGACACTAAGAGCGAAAAACAAGAAAGGGGCCTGTAAGCCCCTTTCTTTCTATAATTGGTATCAATTATTTTGTTTTCTCTTCAACCCATTTTCTCGCATTCACAAATGCTTCAATCCATGGAGACACTTCTTCCTGTTTGCGATCTTCAGGATAGTAACCCCACTGCCATGGGAAGATGGCACGTTCCAGGTGAGGCATCATGGCTAAATGACGACCATCGTTGGAACAGATCGCTGCTGTATTGTAATCACTTCCGTTTGGATTCCCGGGGTATCCCGCTTGCGTATATTTCCCCGCAATGTGATACTGATTTTCATCATAAGGCAATTGGTATTTCCCTTCGTGGTGAGCCACCCAAACACCTAACTTAGATCCTGCCAATGATTGTAACATCACCGAATGATTCTCCTCAATATTCATGTTTAAGAAGATGGATTCAAACTTATCCGAGTTATTGTGCAACATCTTAGGCTTCTCTTCATGCTCGGGATAAACCAAACCCAGCTCTACCATTAACTGGCAACCATTACAAACACCCAAACTCAAGGTGTCCGAACGTTTGTAGAAGTTATCCAAGGCCAGCTTCGCTTTTTCGTTATATAAGAAAGCTCCTGCCCATCCTTTGGCTGATCCTAACACATCACTATTAGAGAATCCTCCTACAAAGACAATCATATTAATATCTTCCAATGTTTCACGACCGGCAATCAAGTCAGTCATGTGCACATCCTTCACATCAAAACCCGCCAGGAATAAGCTGTAAGCCATCTCACGATCGCCATTCACACCCTTCTCACGAATAATGGCAGCTTTCACGCCACTGCGCTCTTTACGATCCAGGGATAAGCCATATTGACTTAAACCTCCTGTGAAAGAAGCCGGGAATTGATAATCCAAAGCCTGGTTCTTATAGTTGGCGAAACGCTCAGCAGCTAAATCATCACCACTTTGTTTGCGATCCAACAAATAAGAAGTCTTGTACCACTTATCGCGATAACTGTCAATATCCAAAGACAATTCCTGAGAGTCATGCTTAACAACTAATAGACGCTCTGCAGCTGGTTGCCCTAACTCCACAAACTGAACACCTTTTTCCTCCAACAAAGTTGAAACGGCGTTCAAATCTTTAACTTGAATCAGTACTCCAGGATTCTCACTGAATAATACTTTTACAATATCTTTCTCTTCAATGGATGTGAGATCAACCTTCAAACCACCTTTGGCGTTGGCAAAACACATCTCCAATAAAGCAGTAATCATACCACCGGCAGAAATATCGTGACCCGCTAAGATTAAGCCTTTATTGATCAAGTCCTGAATGGCATTGAAACCATTCTTGAAGTATTCGGCATCGGTAACTGTGGGCGCCTCATCACCCAACTTGTTTACCGCTTGAGCAAAGGTACTACCCCCTAATTTCAAAGCGTCAAAGGAGAGATCAATGTATAATAAATGTGAGTCGGCATCATTTTTCAATACGGGCTCTACAATCTTACGGATATCACTGACTTCTGCTCCACCTGAAATAATTACCGTTCCGGGACTTAATACCTGCTCACCGTCCTTATATTTCTGAGTCATCGACAAGGAATCTTTTCCCGTAGGGATATTGATACCTAAATCGCAACTAAATTCGCTACAAGCTTCAACTGCACGATATAGACGACTATCTTCACCGGCATTTCTACAAGGCCACATCCAGTTGGCACTTAAGGAAACACCTTTCAAACCATGCGTCAACGGCGCCCACACCAGGTTGGTTAATGCTTCAGCAATGGAAACAATTGAACCGGCAGCCGGATCAACCAAACCAATCGCAGGTGCATGACCAATTGAAGTCGCCACTCCTTTTTCACCTTTAAAATCAATGGCTGTGGCACCCAGGTTATTTAATGGCAACTGTAATTCACCGGCACATTGTTGTTTGGCAACTTTACCGGTTACTGAACGGTCCACTTTATTCGTTAACCAGTCCTTACAAGCAACCGCTTCTAATTGCAATACATTACCAATGTATTCTTCAATTTTGGACGCATCATAAGCTACAGGGGCGAATTGCTCGTCATCTGTTGTATCATTCATGATGGTCTTTGGAGGATTACCAAACATATCAGCCAATTGCCAATTGATTGGTGCATTTCCCTTATCATCTTCAAATTTGAAGTGCATATCACCCGTTGTCTCGCCAACAACATAAAAAGGAGCTCGCTCACGGGCTGAAATATTTTTCAGATTCTCCAGATCTTTCTCTTTCAAAACTAATCCCATTCTTTCCTGCGACTCGTTACCGGCAATTTCTTTGGCAGATAAGGTCGGGTCACCTACTGGTAATTTATCCAGATGAATGGTTCCACCGGTTGTTTCAACCAGTTCGGACAAACAATTCAAGTGTCCGCCAGCACCATGATCATGAATAGATACAATTGGATTTTCATCAGATTCAGCTAAAGCACGAATGGCATTCATGGCCCGTTTCTGCATCTCCGGATTGGAGCGCTGTACGGCATTTAGCTCAATGGAATTATCAAACTCTCCGGTTGCTACTGATGATACAGCACCACCACCCATTCCGATGCGGTAGTTATCACCACCTAACACCACCACTTTATCACCCTTTTCAGGATCCGCTTTGATGGCATGCTCTTTACGACCAAACCCAATACCGCCGGCTAACATGATCACTTTATCGAAAGCGAACTTCTTCTGATTCTCGAAGTGTTCAAATGTCAAAACCGAACCACAAATCATCGGCTGACCAAACTTATTACCAAAGTCGGATGCGCCATTAGAAGCTTTGATCAGAATCTGCTCCGGTGTTTGATACAACCAGGGACGTTCTTCATTCACTTTCTCCCACTCACGATTTTCTTCCGAACGTGAGTAGGAAGTCATGTAAACAGCGGTACCCGCCAATGGCAATGAACCTTGTCCACCTGCTAAACGGTCGCGAATTTCACCACCCGCACCCGTTGCAGCCCCGTTAAAAGGCTCAACCGTTGTGGGAAAGTTATGGGTTTCAGCTTTCAATGAAATAACTGTATCAATCTCTTTCGTTTCAAAGAAATCTGCAGTATCCTGACGTCCTGGTGCAAACTGCATCGCTTTCGGGCCTTCTACAAAAGCCACATTATCTTTATAAGCAGATACCAGGAAATTGTGGTTTTCTTTGGAAGTGCGTTTGATCAACTGGAACAATGAACTCTCTTTTTCCTCCCCATCAATCACAAAAATACCGTTAAAAATTTTGTGACGACAGTGTTCTGAGTTCACCTGAGAGAAGCCAAACACTTCGCTATCAGTCAAAGGACGCCCTAAACGCTCACTTAAACCATCCAGGTAATCAATTTCCTCCTGACTCAATGCCAAGCCTTCCTGCTTATTGTAAGCAGCAATATCTTTGATATGCACAATGGCATCAGGTTGCTTGTCAATGTTGAATACCACCTGATCCAGCCCCTTATACATGGCTTGCAACATTGGGTCGAATTCAGCACTTTCAGCCTCCACTTTAAAAAACTCCTCAATACGATCAATGCCTTCGATGCCCATATTTTGGGTAATTTCAACAGCATTGGTACTCCAGGGAGTTATCATTTCTTTACGTGGGCCAATAAAAAAGCCTTCCATCACACCTTGACCGGAAAGCTTTGCGCCACTGAATAACCATTCTAACTTTTTAATGTTGTCGGCTGACAGCTCTGAATGAGCTCCAACAGCCACAAATTGATTCGAGTTTCCCTCAAAAAACAAGACCATGAACAATAGTTTTGAGATTGATGTTTTCTTTGCGCTGCAAATTTAAGATAAAAAGCCAAAAAGGGCACATTATTGGACAGTTCTCACCACTAAAAAATAAAAAGAGGTTGAACTTATATCAAGATCAACCTCTTTTCTTCTAAAACCAAAAAACTACCTGCGCTTATAATGCACCTTCGAAAAGGTCATGTAGCCAACATAAAATTTTCATATACAAAGATAATATCCTAAGTTATATTGAAGTCCCCATCAACCTTTTTTTTCAGGCAAATTTACACCACTCATATTTTCATAGAGCCTTCATGGATTGATAATTGAAGAGGTGTTAAGTGGAGCAAAAGAAACGAATTCCATTTTTTTCTTATTTTTACCATCACAACCAATCATTCAACATATGTTATTTCAAGAACAAACTACCCTTCTGACCTCAATAAACAAAGAAGTCAAATCGGTTACCATTCGCAATAGAAAGCACGTGGAGATAACCATTACAAACTATGGGGGCATTATTACCAGCATCAAAACACCCGATAAAAATGGAAATTTCAATGAAATAGTATTAGGCTTTGATGACCTCAACTCCTACACCTCTGAAAACTACAAAAAAAACTGTCCTTACCTGGGGGCAATTATTGGCCGCTATGCCAATCGAATTAAGGAAGGACAATTTAATTTAGATGGTAAAAACTATCAACTAGCCTGTAACAACGGCCCTAATCATTTGCATGGCGGACCGGAAGGCTTCCATCAAAAAATTTGGGACATGGAAGTATTTACACAAAAAGACCGATCAGGGGTCATTTTAACAACCACATCTACCCATCTTGAAGAAGGGTATCCGGGCAACCTTAAAGTAGAAGTTACCTACACATTAACTGATGAAAACGAATTGGTTATTGATTACAACGCGACAACGGATCAAACCACTATTATCAACCTCACAAACCATTCCTATTTTAATTTATCCGGATGTAAAACAGATATTCTTAACCACGATATAGTTATTTATGCCAATACTTTTACGCCCAAAGACGGGAATGATATTCCAACTGGTGAAATAGTAGAAGTAAATGACTCACCGATGGACTTCACAACACCTCAAAAGTTAGGAAATCGAATTGATGATGTGGAGGGAAAAGGGTATGACCACAATTTTGTGATCAATGGAGTAGAAAACGAATTAAACCCGGCAGCCCGGGTTGTTGATGCAAAATCAGGACGTCTATTGGAGTTTTACACCACCGAGCCCGGTTTTCAATTATACACTGGCAATTATCTGGATGGTTCATTCAAAAGAAACGAACAGCCTTTTGATACCCACTTTGGTTTTTGTCTGGAAGCTCAACATTATCCGGATAGTCCAAATCAACCCAACTTCCCATCTACCGAACTGGTACCCGGCGAAACATATACGCAAACCACCGTTTACAAATTTGGCATTGTAAGAAATCAATAATAAACAAAAGAGGGTGCCTAAACTTTTAGGACACCCTCTTTATCTTCCGAAAATAATCAACTAGCGGTACCTAACCACTGTTTCTTCGTTAATCCATGATCCAACGGTATAAGATTGTCCTTCCTGGATACCATGAAAAAAGCCTGTTTCTTGATCCGGCATGTATTGTGAATACAGACTAATCTGCTTCTGCGCTTCTGAAGAACACTCCGGATCCACATTTTTCGCCTTTTTATATTGATCTAAAGCAACCCAGTATACTGTTTTGTGTTCAAAGTCGTTACTTCCATAATTCTTACTTTCCTGGGCATATATATTACCGATCAAGATATAAGGTTTCCCCCAAGTTTTATTGAACTGGATGGATTTATAGGCCATCTCCCTTGCCTTTGGACCATTTTTATCATGAGAGAACGTAATCAAAGCTAATTCATAATACCATTTGCTCTTATTCTCATCCATCACGGAAGCAGAAATAGCCTCATTATAATAATGCTTAGCTTTATCCAAATCACCTTTCTTCACAAATAATTTTGCTAAGAAATAGGCTGCCATATCACTAGGTTCTAGTCTGTAATTCTGCTCAGCGGCCTTGGCAAAAAGTACACCTTCTGTACATTCCAGATTATTCAGTAATCTTAAGATACGTCCAACAGCAGCGGCATCATCCTTAACCACCTCATAGCGCATGCTCATACTATTTTCCAGTTGCTCGCAATTATCGAAACCACTATTTGAAAGTATTTTGACACATGTACTGCTTATTTTATTAAGCATGCTAATTTTAGACTCCTTAGTTTCCTTTTTGATACAACTACCCAAAACATCATCAACATTTAAATAAATTTCCAAAAATTCATCTGGCGTAACTTTTTCTTTTTCTCGTAAAATATTGGCTGTCTGAATCCAATTTAAAGCCACAAGTGGCTCCATTTTCAGATTTAGTTTTTGATAAGATGCATTAAAACAATCATAAGCATCTTGTAATGCTTCCGACTGATTACGACGATACCTAACGATATCTAATCCTTTTCTGCCCAGGATCCATCCTTCCGGATATTTAGCGTGATCACCAAAATATTGAATGCGCTGATCGTAAATCATCAACAGAGTATCAATCAACTCGTTCTTACGTACTGAATCCTTTTCTTTAGCAATATAATGCTCATACATATTAATACCATCACTATAAATGCGAACAGTTGTAGAAGGACAGTTAGTAAACATATCACGCCATGGTTCAATGGCATAATTGTACATTTTTTTCTTGTATGATAGGCTATATAAAGAAAAGTTTTTAAGACACTCCAAACTGTCAGATTCTGATTGTTCAGTTTGAACCTGTGCATTAGAGTATGAAAAAACAATGCCAATCATTAGCATTGCAAACAATATTTTTCTCTTCATGATTGTTTCGTTTTAGAATATATTTCAGTGCAGCGAATACATTCCAATTTTTTTGCCAAAACCATTTACAGACTATACAAGTGCACTTTACAAGACTCCATTAAGACCGAAATCTGTTCGAATACAAACAACACCTGTTCGAATACGAACACCCATTATGGTTCAACCGTTATTTTTCGTATATTTATATTTGATATCATAAGCTTATGAAAACAATTATTGATTTCTTTTATGACAGCGTATCACAATATCCGAACAACCCGTTCATCTGGGAAAAAACCATCGAAAAATACGAACCATTCACCTATTGCGAAATAAAACAAGAAGTCGAGCTTTTTGCCAATGCTCTATTAGCTTTAAACATAAAAGAAAATGCACGAGTCGCATTATTATCCGAAGGACGGAAGCATTGGTTAATAAGTGAATTAGCTATCCTTTCTATCGGAGCGATCAATGTGCCTTTATCAACAAAACTGGAGGCCGATAGTGATTTATCATTCCGAATCAATCATTCTGGTGCTGAAACAATTATTGTATCCGGAAATCAATTGGAAAAAATCAGATTAATTAGTAAATCAATAAATTCGGTCTCATCAATCATCGTATTTGACGAAACGGATTCAAATCTTCCAAATGAAATTAAACTATCAAATTTCTTAGAAGCTGGATTGCAACACGCACAAAAGCATCCGAATGAACTGAATCATCGAATAGCACAATTGAAACCGGACTCAATAGCTAATATTTCATATACTTCAGGCACAACAGCTGACCCTAAAGGCATTATTCTGTCGCATCGAAATTACACTTCCAACGTGGAGCAAGCTTTTAGTTTCATTGACATTCCACAAGAATATAAAACATTAGTGGTACTTCCCTGGGACCATGCTTTTGCCCATACTGCTGCCCTTTATTCCTTTATGCACAAAGGCGCATCAATTGCTTCTGTCCAAATCGGCAAAAACCAAATAGAAACGCTTAAAAACTTCTCCAATAACATGCTGGAGATTAAACCCGATGTTTTAATGAGCGTTCCTGCATTGGCAAAGAACTTTAAAAAAAATATTGAAAAAGGAATCCGCTCCAAAGGCAAAATGGCAGCGACACTATTTAATGTGGGACTACAATTTGCCTATTGGTATAATGGAGATGGTAATAACAAAGGAAAAACCGGCAAAAAAATAACCTATCCAATCTATGCGCTGTTCAACATACTAATATTTAAGAAAATAAAAGAGCGTTTTGGCGGTAACCTAAAATATTTCATTGGTGGTGGAGCTTTATTAGACATTGATTTGCAACGCTTTTTTTATGCAATTGGAATACCAATGTATCAAGGATATGGTTTAAGCGAAGCGGCCCCTATCATTTCGGCCAATACACCTGACCATCATAAGATGGGTTCCTCTGGTAGAATCGTTGATCGTTTAGATATGAAAATATGTGATGAGAATGGCATGGAATTACCCTATTACGAAAAAGGTGAGATTGTAATAAAGGGTGAAAATGTCATGCTAGGGTATTGGCAAAACGATAAAGCCACACAGGAAACCATAAAAAATAACTGGCTACATACTGGCGATCTAGGATATCTGGATAAGGACAATTATTTGTACGTTCTAGGGCGATATAAAAGCCTGTTAATTGGTGCTGATGGTGAAAAATACAGCCCTGAAGGAATAGAAGAAGCAGTTACTGACTATTGTCAATTTATAGACCAGTTCATGCTGTATAACAATCAAAACCCATTTACTGTTGGATTGATCGTACTAAATAGAGAAAAAATTAACACCTGGAAAAAGCAAAACAAAAAGAATTTTCATGATGAATCAAGTCTACATGAATTAATACAACATATTAAACTGGAAATTGACCAATTTAAATCAGATGAAAAACACAAACTACAATTTCCCCAAAGATGGCTACCAGCAACCAACATAATTCTTCCGGACAGTTTTAATGAAAAAAATAAATTGATCAATAGTACCATGAAAATAGTACGAAGTAAAGTAGAATCCTTCTATAAAGAGGAAATTAACTATCTTTACACTCTTGAAGGAAAAAACATATTATCAAATCGCAATCTGAAAAATTTAAAACGGTTTCTAAACATCGAAAATGAATAATAATTATCGATTCGAGATTTGTATTGACTCTGTCCAATCTGCAATTAATGCTGCTGAGGCAGGAGCTCACAGGGTGGAGCTTTGTGACAATTTATTTGAAGGAGGCACCACGCCAAGTGCAGGAATGATTCGCACAGTAAAAAAAAATGCAGCCATTAAGGTGTTTGTTATTATCCGCCCCAGAGGTGGTGACTTTCTTTTTTCCAGTCATGAAGCAGAAGTTATGATGGAAGATATTAGTATTGCAAAAGATCTGGGCGCTGATGGCATTGTATCAGGTGCGTTAACTGATGAAGGGGAGATAGATTTAATTCTAACGGAGAAACTAATTAAACAATCTGGTGATTTACCATTTACATTCCATCGTGCTTTTGATATGTGTAAAAATCCACATAAATCCATGAATCAATTAATCGATTTGGGAGCTTCACGAATTCTCACATCAGGCCTTAAACAAACAGCGGAAGAAGGTCTGGATAATTTACAGCAACTAGTCGAAAATGCATCAAATAGAATAATTATAATGCCCGGCTCAGGCATAAAACCAAATAACATTGCTTTAATTGCAGCAAAGTCCAAAGCCAGTGAATTTCATTTTTCAGGTAGAAAAACGTTTCCTTCCAAAATGAAATTTAAAAACGATTCTATTAACATGGGAGGAATTGAGGGAGTGCCTGAATTCAGTTTATTCTATTCAGATAAAGAAACAATACGTCAAGCAATACGTAAAGTGACAAATATCTTGTCTAAGGAATAACCTATTTTAATGAAGAAAATGGTTAATCCATAAATTTTTTTTCATAAAACGAGATCTTTTTTGAAATTTGCAAAAAATTGATTTTTCAATTAACAAAGTTTTTCTCATTTTTACACAAGACAATATAAAAAGCTTATTCGAATGACATCGTCATCAAAATATATTCTGTTCTCTTTAATCTGTTTATCCATTCTCACATTGAATGTCAATGCCCAGCGTCGAAGGAAACCTACTTTTTTGGAAGGTACTACTGTTGGCCCAAGGGCAGGAATTAACTTGTTTTATGGAGACTTGGTAGATCAATCTAAATCGAGCTATTCATTTGGTGGAGTAGCTGAAAAAGAGTTATCCAAGTACATTTCAGCCAGAATTCAATTAATGGCTGGTCAAATGAAAGGGGAACAAGTATATGAGGGAACTGATGGTCTGTATGCCTACTTCAAAAACTTCTACACTGAACTTAGCATCGGAGCAACATTCAAACCCTTGAATTTGATGCTAGGCTATTACAAGCAACGATCATTCAATCCTTATGTTATTGGTCAGTTCGGCATCATTCAATACAGTACAAAAGAGTGGTATGGAGAATATGGTTATATTCCAAATACGCTTCGCCATCAACTATCAGGTATTTCACCAATTGTAACTGGAGGATTTGGGTTGTCTTATTGGGTTAATTCGCGAATAAGTGTTAATACAGAAATCCTGGGTACACTTCCATTTACAGATTTATTGGATGGTCATAAAGAATGGGTAAGTGGATCAAATGGTGAAATCGTTTACCAAACCGAAGCGAATGATTTTTACTACACTGCCATGGTGGGTATTACTTTCCTAATCGATGATAGCAAATGGAAAAACGAGCCTAAATACAACCGTAAAGCTTACTTAAAAACCAGAAAACAATATTCAAGAGGCGGCAGCTCCAGGAAGAATCAAAAAGCAATTAAGCGGAAACGAAGAAAGAGATAACAATCACAGAATAAAAAAAGAGCTGCAAAAAAATGCAGCTCTTTTTTTATGTGCACACAATATCGTCCTTATATTTACATTTTGCTTTTATATGGATTTTAAGATTATTTCCGATTTTGCTCCAACAGGAGATCAACCCAACGCAATTAAGCAGCTAGTTGATGGTATTAATAACAACATTCAACACCAGACTCTGCTTGGCGTAACCGGATCAGGGAAGACCTTTTCAATGGCCAATGTCATTGAAAAGGTACAGAAACCAACACTGATTTTATCTCATAACAAAACATTGGCGGCACAGCTATATGGAGAGTTCAAAAATTTCTTTCCTGATAATGCAGTTGAGTACTTTGTTTCCTATTACGATTATTACCAACCAGAAGCATACCTCCCTGTTACGGACACCTACATAGAAAAAGATCTCTCCATTAATGACGAAATTGAAAAACTCCGGTTAAGTGCCACCTCGGCTTTGCTTTCTGGCAGACGCGATGTGATTGTTGTTTCTTCCGTATCATGCCTATACGGCATTGGAAACCCGGAAGACTTTCATTCAGGTGTTATTAAAATTGAAAAAGGGGAAGCTCTTTCGAGAAATGTGTTTTTGCGAAAACTCGTTGATAGTCTATATTCAAGAAATGAAGTTATATTTGAACACGGCCATTTCAGAGTAAAAGGAGATACTATTGAGATATTTTTAGCCTATGCTGATTATGGATGCCGTGTGATATTTTGGGGCGATGAAATAGAAGAAATTGAAACATTTAATCCTGATTCCGGAACTAAAATTGAAGTCTTAGACCATATTAGAATTTATCCTGCTAATATTTTTGTGACTTCAAAAGACAGAGTTCAACACGCTATTCACGAAATACAAGACGACCTTGTTAAGCAAGTAGAGTTCCTAAAACAAATTGGCAAGACTCAAGAGGCAAAGCGACTTGATGAACGGGTAAATTATGATTTAGAGATGATTAGAGAACTCGGTTACTGTCCTGGCATTGAAAACTACTCACGCTATTTCGATGGAAGAAATGAAGGAAGCCGCCCTTTCTGTCTACTGGATTATTTTCCAGATGACATGTTAATGATTGTAGACGAAAGTCACGTAACTATTCCCCAAATTCGGGCAATGTTTGGTGGTGACAAATCACGCAAACAAACCCTGGTAGAATACGGATTTCGACTGCCAGCTGCAATGGATAATCGCCCCTTAAAATTTGAGGAGTTCGAGCAACTCATTCATCAAATGGTATACGTAAGCGCAACGCCGGCAGATTATGAATTAGAAAAAAGTGAAGGAGTCATTGTAGAGCAATTAATAAGACCCACAGGCTTATTAGATCCTGAAATTGATGTAAGACCCAGCCTCAACCAGATTGATGACTTAATCGAAGAGATCCATCAACGAATCAACAAAAACGAACGTATTCTGGTTACAACCTTAACCAAACGAATGGCTGAAGAATTAACAAAATATCTAACGCGTTTATCCATTAAGTGCGAATACATCCATTCAGACGTAGATACACTGGAACGCGTTAAAATAATGGAAAATCTGCGCCTTGGTACTTTTGATGTATTAATTGGTGTTAACCTTTTAAGAGAAGGTCTTGATTTACCTGAAGTATCACTTGTTGCAATTTTAGATGCAGATAAGGAAGGTTTCCTACGCTCCGAACGTTCACTAACACAAACAGCCGGACGAGCTGCACGAAACGTGAATGGAAAAGTAATCATGTATGCCGACAAAATAACGCGCTCTATGCAAGCTACCATTGATGCAACAACATATCGACGGGAGAAACAGCTCAATTACAATATTAAAAATAACATTACACCCACTCAGATCAATAAGCAAATAACTTCTATCCTAGTAGGCTCATCCACAAAAGCTTATATTGAACCAGATGGAACAGATATTGCTGCTGATCCTGTTGTTGGATATATGAATCCTGAAGCTTTACGAAAAACAATAGAAAAAACTAAAAAGGCTATGCAAAAAGCAGCCAAAGAATTAGACTTTATTTCAGCAGCACAATACCGGGATGAAATAAAAAAATTAGAAGTAATATCAAAAGAGAAAAGCCTGTAAATAATTTACAGACTTTTCTCTTCATGCATATTTTTTAAACTTATCCTAAGTAGGACTTCAATAACTTGCTTCTCGAGGTATGTCTCAGCCTGCGAATAGCCTTTTCTTTAATCTGACGCACCCTCTCTCTGGTCAAACCAAATCGCTCTCCAATCTCCTCAAGTGTCATTTCCTGACAACCAATCCCAAAGAACAATTTAATAATATCACATTCACGCTCCGTTAGAGTAGCTAAAGCCCTTTCAATTTCACGTATCAAAGACTCATTCATAAGGGCTTTATCTGCATTAGGAGAGTCGCTGTTAACGAGTACATCCAACAGACTATTATCCTCACCTTCTACAAAAGGGGCATCAACAGAAATATGACGACCTGATACACGCATGGTATCTGCCACTTTATCTGCAGGTAACTCCAGCTTTTCAGCTAATTCTTCAGGCGAAGGTTTACGCTCATTCTCCTGCTCAAATTTTGAATAAGCTTTGTTAATCTTGTTAAGTGATCCAACCTGGTTAAGTGGTAATCGAACAATACGCGATTGCTCAGCCAAAGCTTGAAGTATAGATTGACGAATCCACCATACTGCATAGGAAATAAATTTAAATCCTCGAGTTTCATCAAATTTTTCAGCAGCTTTGATCAAACCAAGATTTCCTTCATTAATTAGATCAGGTAAACTTAATCCTTGATTTTGGTATTGTTTAGCTACCGATACGACAAAACGCAGGTTCGCTCTGGTCAACTTTTCCAGGGCAATTTGATCACCCTTTTTAATACGTTGAGCCAGTTCAACTTCTTCCTCTACTGAAATCAATTCTTCACGACCGATTTCCTGCAAATATTTGTCAAGAGACGCGCTTTCGCGATTAGTAATTGACTTTGTTATCTTTAGTTGTCTCATATTCCTTAAGAAAAATACGGCGCGAAATTACTAAAAATTAATGATTTTTCCAACCTCTCGCACACACAAAGGCTGAATTGTTTTATTAATCCTGGAGATTAACGGCATAATAGACCACTCTTCCATTAGGATAAATTCCTGTTAAAAACAACCCTTCTTTTACACTACCTACAACCTCCTTAAAATCATCCAATGATTCAATAGATACTCGATTAGCCTTTGTAATAATATATCCCTTTCTTACACCTGCCGCTTGCAGCTTTCCTGCTCCAACTTCACTCACCTTTATTCCATAACGAATTCTTAATCGTTGTTTCTCACTTTGCGAAACTTTTTCAAAAGATGCGCCTAATGTATCTTCATAATCACTGGTAGAAATTATACTTGTGGTACCGCGTACGTTACGTAAAACTACTGTAAAAGGTTTTGTTTTCCCTTCCCTTTTTATCATTAAATTTACTTTGTCTCCCGGACGATGGCGACTAATCTTTTCCTGCAATTCAGGAACTGAATTAACCAACTCTCCTCCTACTGATAGGATAATATCATTTGACTTAACTCCAGATTCCATTGCCCCACCATTAGGGGTCACACTAATTACAAAAACACCTTCGATTCGATCCAATTTCACACCCAACTCATTGGCCAGTGACTCACTAACTTCAGCAATATTAATACCTAATAATCCACGTTGTACTTCGCCAAATTCCATTAAATCAGAAACAACTTTTTTTGCAATACTCACCGGCACTGCAAATGAATAACCAGAAAACGAACCAGTCCTGGACGCGATAGCTGTATTAAGTCCAACCAATTCACCATGCTGATTGACCAATGCCCCTCCACTATTACCCGGATTAACCGCAGCATCCGTCTGTATAAATGACTCAATTCCTAATGGCTGGCGACCATTAGCTATAATATTTATACTACGTGCCTTTGCACTTACAATACCCGCAGTAACGGTTGAAGTAAGATTAAATGGGTTACCTACAGCCAACACCCATTCTCCCACTTTTAAATGATCAGAATTGCCATAGCGGATATACGGTAACCTTTTAGCATCAACTTTTAAAAGAGCAATATCAGTAGTTGGATCCGCCCCTACCAATGAAGCTGAAAAAGTACGACGATCATTTAAGACAACTTCAATTTCATCTGCTCCAGCTATAACATGATTATTCGTAACAATATAGCCATCAGTTGTAATAATCACCCCTGATCCCGAACCCATGACAGGAGCAGGCGACGGTGATTGATATCCCTTTGGACCAAAGAAAAATTCATACAACGGGTTGCCGGTATATTGATCACTGCCACGTTTCTTAGTCATGACATGAACAACAGCATGAACCGATTTTTCTGCTGCACTGGTTAAATCAGGCAAATCGCCTTTCAATTGACCTGTATCCATAGATGCAAACTGCCCCGTAGGCATAACATGCTTCTGAAGCGTTACAATTTTAGGATCTTGATGAAAAATTTGAGAATAAAAAAACACTCCAGTAATTGCACCAACAACAGCAATAAAAAATATAAAAAACACTTTCTTTGTATTCATGTGCTTAAGATTTAGTTCAGACATCAAATAATAGTACGCTGAAAGCAACAAATGCTATGCCTTTCACCTTCTAGTTTTTGACCTTAACTTTTTTTTAACTCTTATGAGATATGTAATTCATTCAACATTTCCCTTTATAAGGATAATTAATAACGTTTTTTTACCAATTTTATTACTTTAACTACAAGAAATATAGTAAGTTCATTATAACTCAACGCAGATGATCGATTTTTTCAAATATCAGGGAACAGGAAATGACTTCATTATCATTGACAACAGAGAACTATCATTTGACAGTTCAAATGTTAAACTTGTCAGTTTTTTATGTGACAGACGTTTTGGAATAGGTGGTGATGGACTCATGCTGTTAGAGAATCATTCGGAACATGACTTTACAATGCGTTACTTTAACAGCGATGGAAACGAAGCTTCTATGTGTGGCAATGGCGGTAGATGCATAGCCGCTTTTGCCGTTGAACAGGGAATTATTTCCACACCTGACAATTTTTCATTTATGGCAGTAGATGGTAACCATCATGCAGCCTACGATAATGGTATTGTGTCACTAAAAATGATTGATGTGACAACAGTAGACATCCAAGATAATTACAACTTTCTGAATACCGGATCGCCTCATTATGTTACTTTTACGAATAATATTAATGCTATAAATATAGTTGAAGAAGGAAAGGCCATCCGCTATTCTGACACATTCAAACCAGATGGTACTAATGTAAATTTCGTGCAATTACTTGATGGCAATAACATCAGCGTACGAACTTATGAACGTGGAGTGGAAGATGAAACATTTTCGTGTGGAACAGGTGTTGTTGCATCAGCTATTTCTGCGCATTTAAAGAAACCAGACCTCATGAATTTTAACATCAAGATAAAAGGCGGAGCATTACGTGTTCATTTCACAATAGAAGAACCTCTAATTTTTAAAGATATATGGTTGGTTGGAGCAGCTACCTTTGTTTTTAAGGGACAAATACAAAATCCCTCTACATAACAGAAAAGCCCGGCAAAACCGGGCTTTCTTTTTACATTCTATAAGCTACCATTTAGACATCAATGTTAGCATAGGTTGCATTCTGCTCAATAAACTCGCGCCTTGGTGGCACATCATCACCCATCAACATTGAAAAAACACGATCAGCCTCAGCAGCACTCTCAATGGTTATCTGACGAAGTGTACGTTGCTCCGGGTTCATCGTTGTTTCCCACAATTGCTCAGCATTCATTTCTCCGAGACCTTTGTATCGTTGAATGTGCACACTATCCTCTTTTCCGTTACCAAACTCCTCAATAAACTCACGTCGTTGCAATTCACTCCAACAATAGCGTTCATTTTTCCCTCTTTTGCAAAGATATAATGGAGGTGTAGCAATGTATATATATCCATTCTTAATCAAATCCTTCATATAGCGGAAGAAGAAAGTCATAATCAGTGTAGTAATGTGACTACCATCCACATCGGCATCGGTCATGATAACCACCTTATGATATCTTAATTTAACAAGATTAAGCGCCTTACTATCCTCTTCTGTTCCAATAGTTACACCTAATGCCGTAAAAATATTCTTAATCTCTTCGTTTTCGAATACTTTATGCTGCAAGGCTTTCTCTACATTTAAAATCTTACCTCGCAATGGCATAATAGCCTGAAATTTACGATCTCGTCCTTGTTTAGCAGTACCACCCGCCGAATCTCCCTCGACCAGAAACACTTCACACAAACCAGGATCTTTCTCGGAACAGTCGGCTAGTTTACCCGGAAGACCACCCCCACTAAGAACACTTTTACGCTGCACTAATTCACGGGCTTTACGAGCAGCATGACGGGCTTGTGCAGCTAAAATTACCTTATTAACTATATCCTTGGCATCTTTTGGATTCTCCTCCAGATAATTGGATAACATGGTACTTACAGACTGGTCTACAGCCAAGCTGACATCGCTATTTCCAAGCTTTGTTTTTGTTTGTCCTTCAAACTGAGGTTCTGCAACTTTTACAGAGATCACAGCCGTTAAACCCTCACGAAAATCATCGCCATTAATATCAAACTTCAACTTACTCAGCATGCCCGATTTATCCGCCCATGTCTTCAGAGTACGCGTTAAGCCACGACGAAAACCCGTTAAATGAGTACCTCCTTCAATGGTATTAATGTTATTAACATAAGAATAGATATTCTCAGCAAACGAAGTATTATACTGTATTGCTATTTCAACAGGCACATCATTCTTCTCTGTAGTAATATAGATTACATTTTCAATCAGCTTTTCACGTGCCTCATCAATAAATCTTACGAATTCCTCAAGCCCTCTATCAGAGTAAAAGGTTTCACCTTTATTATTCCCTTCTTCATCCTGTTCACGAGCATCAATCAAAATAATCTCAATGCCTTTGTTCAAAAAAGAAAGCTCACGCAAACGATTAGCCAAAATAGAGTACTTATAAACACTGGTGATAAAGATCGAATCATCAGGAATAAAAGTAACTTTTGTTCCAGTACGATCAGTTTCACCAATTTCTGTAATATCAGTAAGAGGTTTGCCAATTGAATACTCCTGGACATACATTTTTCCACCGCGATACACTTCAGCTCTTAAATGCTTAGATAAGGCATTCACACAAGAAACACCTACCCCGTGAAGACCCCCGGACACCTTGTAAGAATCTTTATCAAACTTACCACCGGCATGTAATACAGTCATTACTACTTCAAGGGCCGATTTTCCTTCTTTCTCGTGAAAATCAACAGGAATACCACGTCCGTTATCAGTAACAGAAATGGAGTTATCTTCATGTATTTCCACAGTTATCTTATCACAATGGCCGGCGAGCGCCTCATCTATAGAGTTATCCACCACCTCGTATACCAAGTGGTGAAGTCCTTTTTCACCAATATCACCAATATACATCGCTGGTCTTTTACGAACAGCTTCCAATCCTTCAAGTACGGTAATGCTACTTGCACTATAATCGCCTTGCTTATTTACATTATCATTTACCTGTTCACTCATCATTAATTCCTTTTGAAAAGCGTAAAAAAACCGGTTTTACCGGTTTATTTTGTCTTCCTAAAAAAAGACCTACAAATATAGAAAAAATAGGCTTTAAATCAGCTAAAATACAATGTTTTTTACTACTCAAACAACACTCACAAAGGCTTAATATTTAGTATGATACATAATTCAACAAAGAAATTATCAGAAAGAGAATATCATACCCGCCCTAACATTTAGTCCTTGCATGGGATATCCGTTCCATTTATAGTATTTTGATGCCGCAATGTTATTTAAATTCGCCCAAAATGTCCATTTCTTGTTGAAATAAAACTCTCCACCCAGATTGAGATCAACAACGCCATCTAGTTTTTTTACTTGCCCATCCAACATCTGATCATATGCAAACCGTTCACCCAAATAGGATATACCAGCATCAAGTCTAAGATTTGCAAACATGAAATATTGTCCTTGTACACCAAATTCAAATTCAGGCTTATGCCATGCCTCATTTAATTCATCCAGGCTCCAACCATAATAAGCACCGTGTATTAATATTTCTGCACTTTTCTTCGGACGGAATAGCATCTCTCCTTTTACTTTCAACAGTTGTCCATCATCATAATCCGGCTTAAATAAATTGGATTGATGATAAACAGGATTAACACTTACTTCATTTGCTTCATAATCCCTATTTACGTAGAAATGTTCATCACTAAAAAAACTATATTCAATCCCTGCCGAAAATGAAGTTTTGGAACTAAAATTTCCTTCAATACCAGCCAATAAGTTAATGCCATGAAATGCTGTTTTAACATTGGCATCAGGGCTCACAAAGGGATTCTCATAAGAAACCGTTTGATAATCGTTCATTTTAATCTTACCATTCACTCCGCCATATAAAGACACAATACCCTCAACAACATTTAATTCACCACGCACATCAGGGGCCACATAAAATTCATCACCCTCCGTATCAATCAATCCACCAATTAACATTCCGACTTTTAACGTAGCCTTATCAAAATCAAAATGCACAGCTGGATTGGCTGATATCAATGTACTGCCACGATCATCAAAATAAAACATGGGGCCAATAGAGTCCGGCACACTGGTTTTAAAACTTGCTATTTTAAGGTCAAGCCCAAATTTTAAGTCATTTACCGGATGCAACACGAAACCGGTTATTTCGAATCCATTTTGCTTCACACCTGTCACGTTTCCAAAAGAATTGAATCCAAATCCAAAATCATAGGATGTTTTCAGTTCATCAGAAATATTATTGCGGAAAGCCAACCTAAGGTCAACCATGGACAAGCGCTGACGATCATCTATCATCATATCCGTTCCTGCAATGGGATTCACATAATCAGATATCGTATATTGGGACTCCTCATTTAAGGTTTGATAACCATAATAGGAATATACATTGTGCTGAAAACTCAAACCTGCACTAAAGGTTTTATCATCGAAAAAATGCTTAAAATCCACATCCGCCCAGGTATCATGAAATGGCGCATCAACTACACTTTCGTCTTCGAGTTTTAATTCGCCAAAAGAAGAATTGTGTCCAATATTCAATCCCAGTAAAAATGGTTCTGATTGCAATACATTGTACCCTAACTCACCGACCACTGATCCATAATTTCCGATCCCTGCCTTCAAATACGAGGACTGCAAATGCATGGAACGTTTATCTTTTAAGCGGGCAGCTGTTATGGGTTGAGGCTTGTAATCCGTAACCACTGACTTACTCAAAATACGGTAGTTAAATGCAAGATATGATGTGGTGGTATCATCTAATACAGGCATGTAATTCACTTTATACGCATCTGAAACAGTTGGCGTATAAGCCCTGACAACTTTTACATCCTGCGATATCTTCTCTTGTGCTAAAGCCTTCACAGATAGAATTAAAGAAATACCTAACAGTGTTAAAAATGACCTATATCTCATGCTCTTACTATTCTACTTATCAGATAATTTCAAAACAATACTTAATTTATACCTAAAGTATCAGACGATGCGGGCATAGCTACTTTCTTCTCCCACTCCGATAAATACTTATCTACCCGTTGCGAAATATCATCATCGCCTTTGTAATTCTCTTTGATACTTTGCAGGTATTGAATGGCCTGGAAATTCTCTCCTCGATCGTGATATATTTCTGACAAAAGAATAAAGCTGCGAGCCAACCAATATTGATGGGACGTTCCCTTATCAATGTAATCGAAAATTTCCTTCTCTGCGACCTCTACATTTTTTTGATCATATTGAAGTTGCGCCACCCGATATTTAGCCTCTGCCCCTTCAATACTCTTAGTATTACCGGCCAGTTTACCATATTCGCTCATTGCTTTCTCAACATCTCCCAACGCTTTATAACTATTTGCCAAATTAAAAATTGCTTCCCTTTTGATTTCATCCCCAATTTTTGGCGCCATTAATACTTTATTAGCTACAGTAATAGTACCGGCAAGATCAGGTATTTGGGACAAACAACGCATCTGACCAATTTTAGCTTCCAGGCGATTCGCACCAATTTCGGCTTCTCTTTCTAATCGTTCAAATACACCAAACGCTTCCTGATATGTTTTATTCATAAATAAAATCTCCCCCTGGCGTATAAGCGACTCTTCGGTGAATAAACTTCGTTCCCGGTTAGCCACATACTTATAAGATGTCAGGGCATCCCGCAAATCGCCTGTTCGATACTGACAATCGGCCTTATAAAAATGGGCATTCAAAATATATTTCCCGTCAGGATATGTGTTAATATAACTTTCAAAATGGCGAATGGCATGTTGACAATCATTTTTCATATAGAAACGCTCTGCTGCAACAAAACTTAAGGAATCCTGCTCCCTCACATCCATTTTAGCGAAACCACCTAACTGTTCAGTATAAAGCACATACCCATCCAAGTCATTCTGATCCAAATAAATATTACGAACCCCAAGCAACGCATCTTCAGCTTCTTGTGTTCCCGGAAATTCGTTAATAACCCGTTTATAAAAGGTCATTGAGTTTTGGTTTTCGTTATTATTATAATAAACCAATCCTAACTGAAGCATCGCTTTTTTAGCATAACTCCCCTTGGGATATTTTTCTTTTACAGTTTTATAATAATATATAGCTTGTTGCAAATCATTAATGGCCACATAAGACCGCCCCATTTCATACAAAGCATCATCTACATAAGGAGATTTCGGATACCTATTGGACAATGTCTTCAGCACATCAATTTTAGAACTATAATCCTTTCGTAATCCTAAACAAAATGCTTTTTGAAACATGGCATAATCAGCTGACGCCTCAGGTATTTCAGCTGCCTGTTCATAATAACTAATGGCGGATGTAAAATCACGCTCCACATAATAACAATCGCCAATCCGATTTAACGCATCACCGTACAACATCTGATCATCCTGCTTAGCTAGCTTGATGAATTTACGGAACCAGCTTTTCGAATCGGCATAACTCTTTTTCTTAAAATAGGAGTATCCAATATTGTAATGCGCAATGGCAAACTCTTCCATCTGATAAGAGCCCGGCATAAAAATAAACTCCCTATAATCACCAATAGCCTTTTCGAAATTGCGTAACCGATAAAAAGACTCTCCTCTCCAATAATAAGCACCTACTTTTAATTTCTTATCGTATTCGCCATACTTTAAACTGTAATCGAAAAATTCGATGGCCTGATTAAATTGAAGATCAGTAAACAGCTCCAATCCTCTATAATAAGCAACACGTTGCATGGCCTTATAAACACCCGGAGATTTAGCCCTTATCTTCTCCATTGAAGCCAGTGCTTCACGGTAGTTTTTTGTAGTTAAAAATGCTTGTCCTAAATAATCGTAGGCCTGATCAATTTTATCACTCTCAGGGAATAACTCAATATATTTGAGAAAGGAATTAATAATCTCATTAAATGGCGAATAGGCCAATTCATAATTGAGTTTGATGTAATTGAATAGTGCATCCTCCTGAATAACCTGATCAAAACTATACTTGGACGCTGCTTCAAAAGCAACCCGTGCCCGTTTATTATCGCCTAATTTCAAATAACAGTCACCCAAATGATAATAGGCATTCTGTGACATCACATCTTCTGAAGAAGTAACCTGTGACAATACTTCTGTTGCTTTTTTATATTTACCAATGAAATAATTGGCAAATCCAAGGTGGTAATAGTCTTCCCGTCTAGGCTCAGCGGCTACTTCAATGGCCTTTTCGTAATATGGGATTGAACCAGAATAATCCTTCTTACCATAGTAGGAATCCGCAATAATACGATTCATATCTTCCTGACGATTTTTGGATCCCTCCTCTGATAAAGGCAAGGCATACTTTATTGCATTATCATAGTCTTCTTGCAGATAATATATTTGGGCAATGTAAAAAGGTACCACTTTTTTAAACCCCTTATCATCCTCCAGTTCAATAAATCCATCCAAAGCGGTCTGATAATTTCCTTTCACATAATGAATATGACTGTAAAAGTATTTCACGGATGAATAGTACTCGTGATCTGCATCCTTTATTTGATTGAACATGGACAAGGCCCGATCATACTCTTCATTTGAAAAAAGGCTATACCCATAGGAAAAGTAATAATCAATGCGTGTATCCTTGTCCAGGCCTTTAGGCCTTACTTTTTCAAACCAGCGTGTGGCCTGACGATGTTTCCCTTTATTTTTAAAGTAATCACCCACGTTCATATAAGCATAGGGCAACCGATTGCTATAAGGATAGGATTTCACGTATTCTTCCCACAGGAACAGCACATCCTCATTATTCAATTTTTGAGCACAAACCCGTTCCAAATAAGCTGCTTCAGCCACTCGTGACGAAAAAGCATCTTGTTGAGCTGAAACATAATTCGAAAAGTGAATCCTAGCCAAACCAAACTTCTCCAGTTTATACAACTCCAAACCTTTTTCGTACTCCCTATCAGGACTGTCGAATTTAAGAGATTTTTGGGCAATAACAGATTGTAGAAAGACAGTACACAGAATTAAAATGATACTTCGCATCATGTGGTTAAGGTCTTATTAGTATTGTGAATATTCATTTATCAAACGCAACCAATCATCAATTAGTCTGTCACAGGGCTGCCTTATCAAGGGCTAAAGATAACAAAAGTGGCGGCATACGAAAAATGATAGTAAAAACTATTTTTACATCCGAAATAGAAATGCATGACTTACAATAGAAACTAATCGGTCCTGAGCAGTATTGGAAAATCAAGTTATTGAAAAACAGAAAGTGATTATTGGAAGTAGAATCAATCCCTGACATTATAACAGTCAGTAGTTTTAATCCAACTCCACATCGAATTCTATTTCTTCCTGTTCCGATTCAAATAAGCGCGTATCTTCACAGCGAATGGTACGACCGGGAAACTTCTTCAACAAATTATAATTATGAGTGGCCATTATCACGGTCTTTCC
>JAEINY010000066.1 GCA_016342595.1 Marinilabiliaceae bacterium | reverse complement strand
GTCTAAAATCTAAGCGTCTATAATCTATGGGTCTTATTGATTACCCCTTAAAATTATAAACCGGTCGCATAATATCAATGACTTCAACGGTTTCATCAATTTGCTCTAATATGGCTTCTGCCGGTTTATAGGCTTGTGGGGCTTCATCTAAAGTGTGTTTAGAGACACTTGAGGTCCATACCTCCTGCATAGAAGATTGAAAATCATCCAGTGGGATGATGGCTTTGGCTTTATGGCGTGAATATAAACGGCCGGCACCATGTGGAGCTGAGTTGTTCCAGTCACTATTACCTTTTCCAATGGCAATGATGCTGCCATCGCGCATGTTGAGCGGGATCAATACTTTTTCACCATAATTGGAGGAGATGGCGCCTTTGCGAATGATGTTATCGTTAAAGTTGATGTAGTTATGAATGGTTTCAAATTGATCGTGCGCATCCCGGATGGTAAGGAATTGCAGGATTTTTTCCGTCATGGTAGCCCGATTGAGGGATGCAAAGTGTTGGGCCACCTGCATGTGTTCGAAGTAAACCGCCTTGTCACTACCTTCGAGGAAGGAGAGGTCTTTGGGTAGTTTTAAACCTTGATTTTGACAGTATTTGATGGCTTTTTGCTGATGGGTGGTGGCTACTTTTAATCCGAAGTTACGACTGCCGCTGTGAATCACCAGCCAGTGATTTCCATTTCTGTCTTTGTTGATTTCAATAAAATGATTGCCGCCTCCAAGGGTGCCGATGCTGCGCAGGTGATCGCCATATTCCAGTTTCAGATCATTGCATGTTTGATTGAGCTGTTTGATAAGTGATTTCGGAAAGTTCCTGGCTTTGGCATTTGTATGTTTTTTAAAACCATGGGGGATGGAATTGCGGATGAAATGGTCCAGTTTTTCAAAATCGATACGTTGTGGACCCAGGTTGGTCGAAAGCATGCCACAACCAATATCAACACCAATGAGATTAGGAATCACCTGATCACCCAATTCAGCCGTAAAACCAATAACGCAGCCTTTGCCGGCATGCACATCCGGCATGATTCGAACGCGTTTTTCCTTGAAAATGGACTGGTTACAAAGTGTGATGATTTGACCGATGGCTTCCTCTTCAATAGTATCTGCAAAAATTCGTGCCGTATTGTATTGTCCTTTCACATCCATGTTGTAAAATTACAAAATAGTTTAAGCGATAGGCAAGGGTTTTTGGTTTCATTGGAGTGAACCATTATTATCAATTCTTGTTGTGTCTAAAATAATTGGAAGAATATGACTATGGGAAAAAGCAATTATTTAATGATGGTTGGTGGTATATTTCTTGCTACAGCCATTGTTCTTCGTATCAGTGGAGTATCCTGGTTCTGGCCTGTTGTACTGTTTTCATTGGGTGGTGTTTTGAAGCTAATTTATTTGTCGATCGGCGTACGACAAGGACGATTTGTAATTGGGAGGGAAGTCCTATTATTGCCCATAGGTGTTTCTTTGGTGATAACAGGTGTGTTTTTTAAGAACCAGCCGCAGTTAATTCATATGTATGGTTGGTTTATTGCAGGCGGAGTCTCATTAAAAACAACATTTGTTTTCCTTTTTTTCCGCCGGCAACGAAGAATGAGACTTGAAGTCGTTCATTAAAAACGACTGATAATCGTAAAACGTAGTTTTGTGGAACTATTATTTTTCGGTTCATCCGGCGGATACATCGGTTTAATTATATATCATATAAGATTTCAGTTTTATTAATATTCAACCCCATTCTGGGTTGTGCTTCTAACTATTTTATAATCCACGGGTTTCACCCGTGGTTATTCAAATTTCATTCCGTCACAACCCTGAATAGGGTTGAATGTAAGTTTTTTGTAAAAGTATCAATCTCTAATTGTGATATAGCCAATATAAATAACCATAGATGAAAACCTACGGTTCAACAAAATGAAACGAAGGAACTCCAACGGAGTTAATTTTTAATAATAACTACTCATCTTCAGAAAGAGCCTATTTTTTGAACGCAATACCAATGGTTTTGGAATATTTGTGTTAGTGATCCCTTGGTTGAATAGAGTTTAAGGCTCAATTTTCAGGTTAACAAAAATAGAATCTGTGTTATTGGTGAAGCGAAATTTCTCTTTTGAACAAAGAGAACTAAGTGGTTGAAGATGATAGAAAAGTGTGTTTTTTGTACGAAAACGAAACCCTCCTTTATAAAAGATTTCATTCTGTTTATCTGGTAGATACATCTGTTTGTCAAACATTGAGTAACATTTATCTTTTCTAACGTATTGATCAAATAGAAATTAAAATGTTTAATCAACACGAAAAAGATGAATCGAATTATACTAATGGCACTCATTACAATTTTTGGAGTGACGGGTTATGCCAGTAATTTTTCAAGATTGGCCGATATAGAACTGAATACCAGTGAGCAGTATGCCGAAGCCCAGGAGCAAGTGTTAGATTGTTGTTATTACCTCTTGTCTACTCCTTGTGATAAAAAAGATGAAGATCGTGGTTTTGCTACTCAATTTATTGTACGATGGATTCAAGGTACTCCTGAGTATTCATTTGAAATTGAAGAGGTGGTAACTAAAATGACTTCCGACAAAGAAGAGTTACTGAGCTTGTATCTGACTTGTTATACTAAATTAACCTTGGAAAGTGAAAATCCCTATGAAGAGAAAAGTCAAATAAAGCAGCAATCCATTGAGGCCTTTCTTGATTATTGTGGTAATTCCATTAATAAAGTGCGCCCTACTAAAGAGATGAAAAAGATGATAGAGGCGCGCGAGCAAGGGTAATTGGAGGCGTACTTAATGAATTAAGAGGGTCTTAAATAGATTGAGTACTGTTATAGCTAGTGCTACAAACACAAAATAATAGTATTTATTTTCTTATGTTCTTTTTCACAATTTAAACCTTTATAACACATAATCAACTCTTTTCATATAAGTGCTCAAGCTCCCGATAAAAAATCGGGACAGGCTGCACAGGCTTCTACTTTTTCACGAGCTATAAAGTAGACAAAAAGCCCCCGCTCAATTGCAATTGACGCTAAACGCTATTGCAATAAGGCGGTTCGCACCTTGGATGGCTGGTTACGCTATCGAGCATAATATGCAAAAATGAATAAATTCAGTTGTTAATTATATAGCCGTGTATTCCGGTTGAAGCGAAGCGAAACCACCTCAGTGATCTCAATACGAAATTGTTTTTGGTATTTGTATTTTCCTCTGTGCGGCTCTGTGTTACAATTAGTTTGTGTAAAATACACCCCTGGAATAATAAATACTATAATATGCAAATCATTCCACTAGTGGTTGTAAAAGAACAATCCAGAATGGGTTGAACTAATCAACTTCTATTTAGAGGGACTGAAGAGGTTTATTAATTTCAATGTGTCTTTCGTGAATCGGGTAAATCCAAACTTTTCTTTAACGGTAGCAAAGCCTTTTGCGCCTGCAGAAGTGACTAATTTGCGGTGATCCATCAGAAACTGAATTTTATTCTTCACCTCTTCAGCGGAGCGGTTCACAATAAACCCGTTTTCATGATCGGTTACAATCTCTGAAATTCCACCGGCATTTGTTGTCATCACAGCTATGCCTTGTGTCATGGCTTCCAAAACGCCATTGGAAATACCTTCGCGTTGGGATAACAGCACAAAAAGATCAGCACCTTGTAATTCGTCAGTTGTATGGTTTACAAAACCTGTGAAAGATACATTGTGGGATAAATTTAGATTTATAACCTGCTGCTCAAATTCCTCTTTGTTTCTTCCATCACCAATAATTTTTAACTGTACTTGTTGGCGATAAGCTTCCGGCAGTAATGAAATAGCTTCAATCAAGAGGTGGAAACCTTTTTGAACGGTTAATCTGCCACTGCTCACAATCCTGAAGATAGAATCATTTTCATTCTTTACAGGTAACTCTGATGATTCATCAAAACCAGGCAGGCCATTGTAAATGACGTGGATCTTCTGCGGTTCAAAAAATGGATGTTTCAGAAGTTGAGTTTTAATTTGCTGCGCATTAACGATTAATCCGTCATTAAGTTGGTGGTAATTGAGTTTGTGCCACAGGGGGATATTCATCTTTCGTGTTACACCAAGGCGCATCAGGTGTTTGAAACCCATATGCTTTGAAAGTAATCCGCACAAAAAGTATTCTCTTTTTTTTGTACTAAGCACCAGGTTGATATTGTGTTTTTGTATAAACTGCTTAAGCTTAAAATAAGTGACTACATCAAAATAGGAAGAAAAGGGTAAACAGAGATGATCTGTGTATTTTCCAAATCGTTCAATAAGCTGTTCATTGCGACCAATAAAAAAGATACGATGCTCCGATGAGAGCGCTTTCATAGCCATTGACGTCCACTTTTCATTACCACCCCATGATTTGGCAGAGCATACGAATAATATATTCATGATATTTTTGTTAGGCCGTTTTTACACTTAGTCTTTCGCGTTTTCAATGTTTCACTATATAGCTTCTGGTTTTTTCCGTAATTATCGCGCAAACCTTCATCACCATGATAAAGATGATTTGCCAAAGCATAGAACTTCAAATTATAGGCTTTAATGCCTGCATGAATCAGTCGCACAGCAAAATCTTTATCGTCAGGTCCTTTTCCAATCCAATCTTCATCATACCCATTTACCGTGATGGCATCTTCTTTCCAATAGGCCATGTTGCAGCCTCGAACGCCTTTTATTGAAGTAGAATCATATAGAAAGTGATGATGCAAAATGGCAATCAGTTTATTGCGAAATGATTTAATAGGTGTATAGCCTTTTTTATCACAAAAGACTAGTGATTTATTCTTTGAAATTTGTTGACGTCTTCCAATGATTAGCCGTCCTTTTTTTGCAAAATTCAGGTGGTCGGCTATAAAATTCTTATCCAGAATTATGTCGCCATCGATCTGAATAATATAGGGGTTATTTGCTTGTGCGATAGCTTTATTACGCACCGCATTAATGCGGTAGCCCTTATCTTCCTGCCAGCAATGAATGAGTGGAAAAGGCAAGAGTTCTCTGTATTGATCAATTACCTTTTTTGTTGCTGCGCCTGACCCATCATCAGCAATAATAACTTCATCCGGAAGTGTGGTCTGTTGAGAAATGCTTTGCAGAACCAAAGCAAGTGCCTCCGGCCAATTGTAGGTGGTTAAAAATAATGTTACTTGAGGTTGAGACATAGGAAATTATTTATCCATTTTAATGACCTCTCCGGAAGAGATGAGATAGGGTACTTTTATTCGAATGTGTTCAACTTGCGGCTCGCCTTGATAAAAGGTGTTTCCAGTTGAATAAGTAGATACTTTGAGTGTTTCAATGGGTGAGGTGTAGCAATCACCAATCGATTTATGAGTAACAGAGACTTGCTCGCATGAAAGATCCAGAGCATCCAGATTTACACTTCCTTCTATCGAAAAAGTGGTCGATTTTACCTGACCGGCTATTTTATAATTGCCAATATTATTATTTCCATAAACATTGAGTGTGAGGTTTTGACACTTAATCATTAAATCCATCTCAGTGAACTTGGCCTCTCCATTTACTATGATCGAAAAATGATTACTTTTAATCGTATCACTTGATTCAAGCAGGATCGGTGTGTTGGCAGTTATTTTCTGCAGGTGCTCTGCTCCAATGTATAATGTTGGCAATTTACTCTGTTGCATGTAATCTTTCTTAGGGTGGGAAATTGTTAAAACTCCATCCTTCGATTCCAATTTTAAATCTTCCAACAAATAGTCATAACCTACCATCCGGATAGTGTTTGAGTGACCATTTTGAAGAAATATATTGCAAGGTGCGTTAGCAACTAATTGTTTGAATTCAGGTACGTTGATGTTGTCTGAGATAATATCAACGCTAGCCGTCAGATTATCTATATAGCTACAGCTCCAAAGTGAGGTGATCAGGAAAAGGGATAGATAGTATCTCATGATTTCTTTTTGTTTCTGTAATTAAATCGATAGCCCAATCCAAACTCTAAAAACTCAGATCGGAAGAAGCTTGCTTTGACACTGAAATTACCCACCAGATGATCAGTAATACGATGTCTGATTCCCATTCGGGGATAAATTGGCTGAGGCGGGTCGATCGAATAACCAAAATAGGCACCTAAATTAACGAATAGTGTGGTTTTTCCAAGGAATACATTATAGGATACAAAGGCACCGTTATAAAGGTAGTCACTATTGGAGAAGGAGGCATTTTCGTCGTAATCTTCATAGGCTTCCCACATGTAGGGGGCAGCTTTTGAATAAAACTGATCAATACCCACACCAATGGCTCTTTTTTCGCTTAAATGCCACAAGTGATTAATACTGAGACTCCCATTCCAGTAGATTTCAGGATTAAAGGGGGCGCTTTGACTGCGGCCCACACTCCCTACTATCAATATTTCCCGTTCCTTGCTTTTTTCGGGTTGGTCTTTATGTATTGTTGGTGTCAGCGCTTTATTGAAGTGGTACTTGGCACCAATGCTAGTTGTTAATGTATTGATGCCATGATTTGGTTTTCGGGCCGCACCATTGGATAAATGAGTGAGTGAAGCTGAGATTGCCAATGAGAAATGATCTGATATACGATAATCGGCCAATAGTCCAAGCCCGATGTACACGTTTAAATGGGAACTGAAGACGGTATTAAAAGTGTTGTCATCAATGTTGAATGGTTTGGTGGCATAGCCCAATCCCATGGAAACTTTATTCTGGATGGACAACTTTGGAGTACGAACTAACTTATAATTAATATATGGAAATAGTGCGTAACCGGTTCCATATACCTCGCTATTACCAAATGTCCCATGATAAAAACCGATACCGATTTCGGGATAATTGAAAAAGCGCTCCCAGGTATCACCACCAAATCGACTCCGCCCATAATTAATTTCAAATCCTCTGGTAAAATCCTCCAGAAAATACATCATATTTTTGTGATGGGGAATAACAAGCCCCCAATGGTAGCGGGTGGTCAGGTATACATGTTTAGTATTGTCAGATTTTATTAATTCCGAGCCTTGGCCGAATGATAAAACTTGAAATAAAACACTAAAAAATAGAATGGTAAAAAGTTTTTTCAATTGCACAGGTTTTCAATACGTTTCAGGGCGCGAAAATAATAAAAAAAATGATGGTAATAGAAGGGGAGTGAGAGAGTATTTGAGTTCAACTTTTTTTTCTGCACTGAAAAATATATGTTTGTCATCAATCCGTAAAAGGAATCTAACTTAATCCTTAAATCCGATATTTATGAAAAGGTCTGAATGGATGATTGCAATGTGCGTGATTCTGATAACTCTCTTTGGTGTTGAAGCATATTCACAGGTGCCGGTGGTTTTTAAAGAGATTAACATTGATTGGGAAAAATGCCTTCAAATAGGGGATCATAAGAGTATACACTCACTCGAACAACTCAAAAAGGTGCCAATGAAATATAACGCAACTTGTGAAAAAGTTGAGTTTCCAAAAATCGATTTCAATAATAAAACTTTGATTACGTGTGGTCAGATGGTGCGCAATGGTGAGAAAGCTATCAAATCCACAAAAATTGAGATTTACCGTTTTGATGGAGAGCGTAAAATAGATATTTACTTTGCCACCTTTGCCAATGCGGAAGCCACCAAAAGGGGAAAAGTATTTGAGCACCGCAAGTGGTTGTTGGTTCCTAAGTTTCCTGAAAACTATCAGGTGACCGTGAGGTATTCTCTTAATACAATTGGCAATTAGACGGATTAAAAAGGTGTGCTAAGTACTTTCAAAAGTGATTTGATGAAATTATTTATTTGTGTTTGTTTGCTGTTTTTTTCTTTAAGTCAAAGCACATTGGTGGCTCAAAAGCAATTGAAGCCTGGTTTTGATTTAAATGAATACATCGATTTGATTGCCGTCCTGTCTAACCAGGTAGATACAGCTATTACGAAAGAGTTTCTCCCTATTCCTGATGGGTACCAGTTGGATTATCGGAGTGAAGTTATCGGACTGGATAATCGCTGGGATTTGTGGATGCGGCACGACTCGGTTGCCATCTTGAGTATCCGCGGAACAACTGCCAATAGCGTGAGTTGGTTGCAGAACTTTTATGCCGCCATGGCGCCAGCCAAGGGACGATTGCTGTTAACGTCAGACTTTTCCTTTGAGTATAAATTAGCCATTCATCCAGATGCCGGCGTGCATGTGGGATGGTTAATAGGAACCGCTTTTCTGGCACGCGATATGCTTCCTAAAATTGATTCTTGTTATCAGGCTGGTATTCGTGAATTTATCGTGTCCGGCCATAGTCAGGGAGGAGCGATTGCTTATTTATTATCAGCTCATTTGTATCACTTGCGACAGGATGGACAATTGCCGGAAGATATCGTCTTGAAAACATATTGTAGTGCAGCACCTAAACCCGGTAATTTGCAATTTGCTTATGATTATGAGCGTTTAACGCAAGGAGGGTGGTCGGTTAATGTGGTTAATGCAGCAGACTGGGTGCCGGAAACACCTCTTTCTATTCAGACATTAAGTGATTTTAATGCAGTTAATCCGTTTACTGATGCCAGAGCGATGATTAAGAAACAGCCTTTCCCCAAGAATATGGCATTGAATTTCATGTATGGTCAGATGGATCGTCCAACCCGGCGTTCCCAAAAACGCTTGCAAAAATATTTGGGACGAAAAGCTGCCAAATATGTGAAACTTACATTGCCCGATTATCAGCCACCTCGTTATGTTGGTAGTAATAGTTATGTGCGTACCGGGGAGCATTTTGTGCTATACCCTGACCAGAATTATTTTTTGAGTTATCCCGAAGTAGCCGAAGATAAGTTTGTTCACCACATGTTTAAACCTTATTTTTATTTGGCTACGGAATTGTTTAAAAAAGAGCATCCTAAATTATAATTATTTTGGTATCAGGATGGAGGAAAGAAAAAGAGCGTTTTCAAACTGAAAACGCTCTTTCTGCATATTGAAAACTACCAAATCACCTTTATGAACTTCGTTTCGAAGGGTTTAAATGAAATATCCGTTGATTGATCTTTCATTGGATGACCTAAGACATCTGTGAGTTGCCATTTTATTATTTTGTTATCCGGCGTGGTCATTTTGAAGGGACTTGTTTTGCCATTCACTTCTCTTATTTGCAGTAGTATGGCTTTTTCATTTTGAACCGGTTGTGCATTGATGAGAATTAAATTTTCGGAATCGATATCCCAGACCTGACCTTTATCTTTATCGGAAGTTGATTTTCCGGCAGGTAATGATCGTGCTAATAGCGGTACGCGCGAAGACCAACCAAAACGGGTTGCAGTTCCCAGATCCGCCTTATCAGATGATGTTATTTGATAGGAGAAGGTTAATTCCCCCCGTTGATCTGCATTAAAGTTTGTTACCCAATAGTTATTCATGGGCCAACCGTAGATATGCGTGGTTTCTGGCAGAGCATCTGCTTTATAGCGACCGGTGTTAATGCCACCAAACTGCATCATGGGAACTTCGGGACTATTAACTATGATTTGGGCGTTTTCGTTACGAATAGTGGCAAAATTTTGCACTGTATTCCAATCATTGGATGAGCCTGGAATTTGATCCACGCCAGCCTGTATCGTTCCACCCTGTACTTCGAAAAAGTGTTTACCGTTTTCAAGCGCAAATGGCATGGCAATATAAATACCTTCCGGATCAAGAATCGGTTTTTTATGGATGGTGTAAATTAAATCGATTCGTTTAGTGGTATTGTATAAGCGGATTTCAGTTTTAAAACCGTTTTCACCATAAGCAGCGGTTGTTTTTCCACCCAGGAAAATGGAGTTCCAAACCGGTCCTTTTTTGTAGCCGTTAAACCATACACTATCCAGCGGCTGGCGGGTGTAATCGGTTAAAGTATAGGCCTCCATCTGTGAACGATTGCCGAGTAATTCATAGATGAACTGCCCCATTCCCCATTGGGCATTCTGATCAACCAGTTCCAGATTTAAGTTTTTATCTTTTATAGAAGTAATCATTCCTTGATCAGGATCGATAACCACATCATACCATTCATTGGACAAGTTTTTAACGATTTGTTGATCGCCGGTTTGTGTTTTAGAGAGATCATCGCCTTGCAAGGTTAACTGTAGTTTTTTATAGCCAAAGGCTGGCATGTCTGTCACCCAGATGCCCCAATAGGTGCCATCGTGACGACGCGAGAGCGGTTGAGCAGCCATGCGTTCGCCATTGGGAGCCGTGAATGTAAATTTCTTTCCCGGAGGTAATATCTGATGATCAATGTATACTTGTACCAATCCGCTTCGTTGGAAATTGAGTGTGTTAAAAACTAAAATGGTTGGATTTTCTTCCTTTGAAAAATGACTTTGCAATAAACCCATTGCTTCTTCACCCACCATTCGTGATCGGCGAAAGGCTTCCCATACATAGGATTCTTTAATGGCACGTTGTTCCATCGTGTTTTTGCCATAAGGATCGCTCACACTTTCGGCCGCCCCAAAGGTATGTTCATCGTAATACAGGAGAGCGCGGTTAGCTTCCAAAATACGATTGTTGATGCCTTCAGGCATTTCAGATCCCATCATGGCTGCCATGCTCAAGGCTCCCTGATAGGCAATCAGGTCTGTGTGTGTGATGCGGGAGGCAGCTGCTTCGCGTGCACCGCTGGCAAAACCGTCGGTCCACCAATCGGGCCATGCGCCACGATATACCGGTAGGTCATCGGAGTGGTTGGTTTCCAGATCTTCGAAAAACTCACTGACTAAGGCTTGGCGTAATTTGGGCCACTGGTACTTCGCATTCCATTTCTGAATCATCTCATTGGCCAGTGTTGATGGAGGTGCGTTATCTGTCAGATATCCGGAATGTTGAATGGGGATGGTATTATACTCATATCCTTTATCTTCCAGATCGACCAGGTAAGCCATTAGCTTGTTTTCAAATTCTTTGAAATTACCGGTATGAATACCAAAAACAGTATTGCCGGTCATGTAGTGTTCAGCCCGGAATGTCAACATGCGATTGCCGGATGGCGACTCCCACCAGAATGCTGTAGGTTTTTCGAAGCAAATCAATGCCCTGTGGCCGTGCGTACCCATGTTGAGGTAGCTAACACCTAAAGAATTAAAATAGTCATTGAAACACCACCCAATACCATTGACATCATTCTGCATGGCCGTTTTAACCGGGATACCTTCTTTTTTAAATCGATCAAACGGATAGAGTGAGGCGGCTAATGTTTGTTCATCAGGCATCTCATCAAAATTAAAGTACATGCCGGAAACTTCAATCCGACCTTCTTTAATGCGTTTTTTAAGCCGGTCAATTTGTTGTTGCGGACGACTTTGTAAATACGCATCCACTGCAAATGCTGCTTCGCAGGTCCAGCGAAATTGTGCATCATCGGGATAATCGTCTGTGGCATCACAAAAATCGAGTGCATAATCGATGTATCGTAAATGTTCACCCATGATTTCCGTTTGTGGGCGGGTATATCCAATGTCGGTATGTGAATGCTGCACAAAATTGACCTGCCATTGGCGAATGGGCTTGAGGTTGATTTCCGCTGTTTTCTCAAATCCCGGTGCTACCACTTTAAATAGTGTTTTCTCTTCTTTAGAAACGGCAGGAATGCTCAGTGTTACAAAGTTGTAGCCAAATTTAAGCGGCAGTGATTGCAGTTTTTTACCATTTTTATAGATGGTTGATTTGGCGGGGCGCTCAAAATAAAAAATATCAGCCGCTACCACTTGTTGCTGTTTTTCATTGGTCACTGCCGGAAAGGATCGAACGGATAAACCGGATTTGATCTGTGTTTTAAACGTCATGTACCAGGCAGAGCTATTGGAATTACTACCCGTCACTTTGATGTGTAAAGGTTTTCCGGGTTTCAGGTGCTTTTTATGAACTTTCAGAAACATAAACCCAGACCGGTCTCCGGCACGATCCACAAAATCGGAGAACCAGGATAAGGTGTAGCCCTCTTTTTTATAGGAAAGATTAGTAGCACGTTCGGTATAGAATTCGAAGAGTGGTTTACCGTTGATTTCCATATCCATCCTTACATTGGCCACATTACAACCCATGCTGGCTAACCAAACGAATGTGGCATATTCAGAGTTGAAGTTGGCGGGGACTGCTTCTGTTACCCATTCCATGCTTTGTTTTCCATTATTCGCCCGGATGAGCATTGACTCATGTACGCTGGGAATGGCCGAGTTGTACCAGAAATCCGTTCCTGATACTTTCTTTTCAAAACCTTGTAGCAGATGTTCGTTTTTGCCAATCTTGGGCGCATCCTGGGCTTGTAGTGCCAGAAGGCTATGTAACGCCATCAGCATTATAAATAGTTTCCGTATCATACCTATTAGTTTTATCAGTTATTATTTAACGAATGCTTTTACCACCTTAACAGGTTGTTTACCTTCATTGATTATGGTGTAACTGCCCGCATCTGCCGGGATCACAAATGTTTCGGCATAATGGTAGCGCTGTTGCAGACCATTGGCGGTTGTTACTAAGATACTTGACCCTTCCACTAAGCTGAGCACGTGGCATTTGTTATCAGTTGATGCTTCAATTTTTGATCTGAAATGAAAGCGATGGACATCGTATAAATGCTGAGGATGACAAGGCAGATGAAACAGTTGCCAATCGTTTCCTTCATCAATTAATTGAGGATGTGCAATGAGTTCTTCTTTCACTTTATCACCTTTTCGATCAAAGCAGAGGTTTTCCATGCCTCTGTCAATATTGATAGGTCGTGGTTTACCATCCAGATCCAGGCGCATCCAATCGTACATTTTAAATGTAAAGATGTAAGGTGTTGAGCTGATCTCCAATACCAGGTTATTGGTGCCCGATCCATGGATCGTTCCCGGAGGGATGAGAAACAAATCATGTTTATGAGCATCATGTAACTGTACATGTTTGGTAATGTCAATGGCTTCAGCCTTATCATAGCTGTATTGCAGGTCCTGGTGAAACGCTTCGGGTTTGATATCCTCATTGAAACCCAGATAAACCTGAGCACCTTCTTTGCAATCCAGTATGTAATAGGTCTCTTCCTGTGTGTAGTTTTCACCAAAGTGCTCCTTCATATACTCCAACTGAGGATGACATTGAATAGACAAGTTGCCGCCATCAAATGTATCCAGGAAATCGAAGCGGATAGGAAACTCACTTTTAAACCGCTCATGACAATCACCCAATACAGATTTGCCCTGAGCAAACATGAGTAAATCAAAACTGCATTCCAGTATTTTACCATTGGATTCAAGAAGCAAGCCGTTTTCGGGTACGATGAGTTCGAACGACCAGGCATAATTAGGGACCTCAGGATTCAAACCTTTGATTTGATCCATCATCCAGGTGCCCCCCCATGCACCCGGTTCAAACCAGGGGCGCACTCTGAATTGGTTTTGTCCGAGAGTGGCCAGCGCTTCTCTCAAATCATCACCACTCATGAAGGTGATGGTGTTACGTCGCTGTTCATCCGCAAATAAATCGATGTGGTTCAGGATCGTTTCTTTGTGCTGATTCAATACGACCCAGTCGACAAAGTAGAATCGTTTGTACATGGGTTTGATCTCATCTGTTTCGAAAGCTCCCAGATTGGTGATAACTTTTGCCCGTGCTCTGAACTGTAATTCGTTTTTAGGAAGATCAATATAAACCAAAGGACCGTCCCAATTAACCAAACCGGCGCCAGGCCCAATCAGGATGGTGATATCTGCATCGGTATCGATTTGAAACGCACTCAACCTTTTTTCATCAAAAAAGTCATCTAACTTTAGTGTGGTGCGTTTCCCAAAGATTGGATCGTCACCTCCCAGGAAAGGTTCAATCATTTGGTTGATAGTATTCTCTGATTTGAATGCATTCCAGGTGTATTGCCAGTTGACGGATTTGCCAAGTTTGGTAAATGCGCTTTGCAGTTCATTCCTGACATTTTCATAAAACACACCCACATACCCATCTATCCGGATAACGCTGTGTTTTGCTAAAGTCGCTGCCAGGTTATCAAACCCTTCATTGATTTGTAAGTGATCAATTTTTAAAGTAGGGTAGATGTCATATCTACCTTCCTGATTTTTTTCTTTCTCCGTTGGCAACAGGTATTGTGCCGTTTTTCTCCAGCTACTCTCCATGATTATCGTGCTTGTTGTTATTTCTTGCAGATTGTTTTTTGTTGATAAATCCTATTGATTTTCCTTACTCCACTTTTCAAATTGTTCTATAGTGGTGTAAAGAACACCTGCTGAGCCTCGAAAGGTACCTGAACCTTCAGGTTTGTTGTCAACTGTATACCATTCGAAAAAGCCATCGTTGTCAATGACTCGTTGCATCATAGGCAGTGCTTGCTCATAGGCTTCCTGCACAAATCCATTTTTAATTAATTGTTGAATCATTCGGCCCCCAAACCAGGTCCAGTCCCCGCCATTCTGATAGCCATATGGGTACATGCCTTTATTTTCAAAGCTACCCTGTGGATAGGGAGGATACAGCGTTAATCCAATGGAGCCGGCACCTGAGGCCTTAACATTTTGCACCATCTTATCCAATGCTGTTTTTATTTGTGCTTTGTTGAGTAATCCGGCTTCAATGGCCACAGCTGTGCCTCCATGATAGTATATTTCATTCTCATTGAAGTCCTTGGGGAAGGGTGAGTCATTCAAATAAAGATGGGGGATGAATTTTTGTTGTTCATCATCCCAAAGATGCTTCATTGTGTTTTTAGCTATGTTATCATGGATAGGCAACCATTTTTCCATTGTTGATGGAATCAGTTCCATCAGGTTATCCAATGCAATTAGTAGCATGGCATTATCGTAAATGTCGAGGCAATATTTAGTGTCGTCAGTAATGTAAACACCCCAGGGGTGGCAGTGTTGTACATCGCCCCAATCGGCAGTTGTAGCACCCCAGATTAAACCGTAATCATCACTCCAGCGATGGTTTAATAAAAACTCCATTGACCACTCCAATCGTTCAGCAATGCTTTTGTTTCCCACTTTTTCATTCAAGAAAGCCCGGTCTCCGGTTTTTGTAACATATTTGTAAACAGCTTGCACCAGAGACGTTTCATGGTCAGTTTCTACTGTGTTTTTATGACCGCAATAATTCGGCTCCAGATCGGTGTAGATATATTGATAGCCTCCTTTTGTCTGAACCGCTTTAGACTGTGGGATAAAACCATCTATAATGTTGCCATCCTCGCCCTGCAAACGAAAAAATACCAATAGGTTTTCTTTCAGCGTTTCTTTGGGATAAACTTCGGCTGACAATTCGATAAAGGTGTTGTAATCGCGAATCCAGACTTCACCATAGCCATCACCTGCGTTAAAACCGGTTTTTACCACTTCAAGAGCTTTGGTTTTAACTTGCTGAAGAATACTGTCTTGTTGGATATGTTTTGCTAATTGTTGATCGGCTGAAGGTTGACAAGCCATCATTAAGGTCGCTATAACTAAAAGGAAATAATAATGTTTCATAATGATTCTTTTTAATGTTCATATGTTTGAACATGACTAGTGATGTGACTCTATTGTTCGGAAATCAATTGTTTTTAATGGATGAGGATTAAGGTTTCTAATTTATTTCAGTTTCATTACTCATTGAAGGAGGTTCTATCCCTTCTGCGCTTCCGTAATCTTTATTGGGTGCAGAGCCCATTTCTAATTGCAGGTTTCCGCCTTTTGTTAATTCATCATGATACATCCAAACTTTATTCAAGGGGTGACCATTAAAAGAGGCGGACTGGATGTAAATATTTTCCGAATTATTATTGAGTGTTTCTATGACAATGGGTTTCCCGGAATAATATTTTGGATCAGTCTGTATGGTGATTTTATCAAATAGCGGGCTTCCAAACTGAAAAGTAGGCCTTTGAGCTGTCAATCCTTGTACATCAAACAAACCCATTGAAGCCATCACATACCAGGCACCTAATTGCCCCTGGTCTTCATCCTGGCCAATGCCGTATCCATGCAAAGGGGAGGTGCCATAAAATTCGTTGCAGATGGTGCGTGTCCATTTTTGGGTCATCCAGGGTTGTCCGCTATAATTGAATAGCCACGGATTGTGCAAACAGGGTTGATTACCATGGTTGTATAGTTTTTCAACTCCTGAAAAACTGTGAATTTCTTCAGAACCGCCACCAAACATACTTTTTTGCGCATTGCTGAACATCTTTTCCAGGCGGTCATTAAATTCATCTTTGCCCATTAAGCGGATCAATCCGGCTACATCGTGGGGTACATACCAGGTGTATTGAAAGGCATTGCCTTCCTGAAATCCATCCCAACCACGCATGGGATCAAAATCTTCTATGAACGTACCATCTTCCATTTTAGGCCGGATAAATTTTGTCCCGGCATCAAAAATATTCTGATAGAAGCCGGCTTGCGTGATCAATTTTTGGTAATCATTTTCATTACCCAGAGATTTTGCCATTTGAGCAACAGCAAAGGAGCTGAAACTGTATTCTAAGGTGTGGGATGCACCAAAATTGAAGACCCAACCGTTGGATAAAATGGTGTCTTTATAGGGGATGTAACCATTGAAAACGAAATAGCTCAAATCGTATTTGCCATTTCCCAGGTTTCGTCCTCGGTATTCTAATTCATTGCGAACAGCAGCTTTGTAGCCTGTCTTCACATCAAAATCGCGGATACCTACGTTATAAGCCGATGCCATTAATAAAGCCTGAAAGTTAGTTTGCACGCCATTGGTAAAAGTACCTGCCGCAGCACCATCATGCAGCCACCCCCGGTCTTTGGAGAAGTCGATGTTGGATTGTACATACTCCTTAAAATAATCAGGATAGGCCAGTGACCAGACTTGACTAAGATTCCAGAAACCACCCCAGATACCATCTGTGTTATAATGATGATAGAGAGGCGTGCCATTTTTATCCAAAGGCTTTTGTCCAATTCCACCATCTACCAACGGATATTGCCCATTGACATCAGATGCTAATCCACGACCCAGTAGTGCATGATACAAGCCGGTGTAGAACTTAATGCGATCTTTTTTCTCTCCCCCTTCAACCTGAATACGATTTAGTTTTTCATTCCATTTTTCTTTAGCTTGTTGACGAACAAGGTCAAAATCTTTCTCTTTTGATTCTGTTTCCAGGTTTATTCGCGCATTTTCAATGGAGGTGTAACTCAATCCGGTTTGTATTTCCAAAGGTTTGTTTGCCTGAGTCGAAAAAGTGAGGTATAATCCATTGTTGATACCTTGGGTGGTGGCTGCGTTGATCTGAATCACACTATCCACAAAAGCTCCGGTTTGGATTGGGGTTTGATTAAAGCGGGCGGCAAAATACATTTTGACCCGTTTGTCAGGATCACAAAACTTCACATATTCAGGATAAGTTTCAACATATCCCTCTACTTCATTGCCGTTCACGATGCGTGCAAAGGCTTCTGTTACATCACTGCTTTCGCCTTGTTTGTGGCCGATGTCAATGATTAAATGGGCCTGATCCGTGGTGGGATAAGTGTATCGATGATATCCCACACGTTCCGTAGCTGTGAGTTCTGCGGTGATATTATAATCTTTAAGATGAACAGAATAATAACCGGTTTCGGATTGTTCACTGCTTTTATCGAAGCGGGAACGGTACCCATCATCAGGTGTTTCCAAAGAGCCTGGAACGGTTTTTAATTTACCGGTTGTTGGCATGAAAACCACACCACCAATCTGAAATTCATGAAAATGACCAAATCCTTCGATAGAGCTATGTCGATCGTCGTATCCACAAGGTCCCCAGCTACCCGGACTATTATAAGCATTGGTATGTGGTGCGAGCTTAGCCATTCCAAATGGTAGTGCAGCAGGTGTGTAAAAGAACCAGCGGCCATGAACAGATCCTATTTGTGGATCAACATACTGAGTTAATTCCAGTTGAGGTATCTCTTTTTGACAGGCCATCAATAAAGGCAGTAGTATAATTAATAGGATCTGTTTTGTTTTCATCAGTGTATGTATTTTTATATTGACATTGCTTAATGATTGATATTGGAATTACATAAAAGACAGAAGTGGTTCTATCTTATTGTAGTAGGATGGATCCGTCAACCGCGCCGCTCCTAACAAGGCAGCTTCTTCCTGCATCTGTGAAAATCCGACATGAACATCTGTTTGGTGATCTACTAAAGCATTCTTTAGTGCATCTTGAAATAACTTATTGGCATTTGAGATGTTACCCCCGATAATCAAGCAATCAGCTTCAAACTTTTTCAGCCAATGAGATAAGAAAGTACCCAGGTTGTTTCCAAATTCTTGAAATAGTTGTTGTGCCTCCAGATTTCCCTGTATAGCCAAATCAGCAATTTCTTTGACACCGTTGACGTGGTTGGTTGAGCGTTTCTGCCAGGTATTCACAAACCACCGGGTTGAGAAATAATCATCAGCAATGCTATTGTTATAAGGGATGTGATAGACACAGCCCAATTCAGGCACTGAAGGGCCAGTTAACACGGGCATGCCATTGTTGATAAAGGCCGATCCAAAACCTGTACCCAGGGTGATCGCCATTATTTTATTGTAAGTGCTGGCAAGGCCGCCCCAGCTTTCTCCAATGGCAAATGCTGTGGCATCATTAATAAAACGGACGGATTGAAGACTGTTAAGATTTAGTCGCTGACCAATGGCAGCTTTAACATCTAGGTCGTATAATGCCTCGTATTTTTGAACGCCTCGTATTTTTGAAATGCCATTTACATAATCGAAAGGGCCTGGCATGGCAAAACCGATCCCTGCAAAATGAGTGACTTTTGAGATCGACATGCTAAGAGCTTCGCACCAGGTTGCGATTATTTGCTCTGAAGGAGCCTGGTTATCCACCTTGACTGTGGCTATGGTATCTCTAATAATGGCCTTTGATTGTGGATCAATGGCCGCTGTTGTAATGTGACTGCCTCCAATGTCAGCGCTGATGTATGGTAATGAATTCATGTGATTTATTATTTTGTGATATCGATAGAATATGTGAATTTATCTGCCCTATAAAAACCAATGTTGTATTCAACCGCCCGGTTACCCGGATCGTATACAAATCGTTCGCGTTTGAGGATTGCGTCACCGGCATTTATTTTAAGTCGTTGGGCTGTAATTGTTGTCGCGTTTCGAGCACTGATGTGTTCTTTTGACAGAGCTACAATGGTTGAGAATTTAGTTTCTAATAATTCATACAAAGGTTGGGTGAAGTCTTCATCTTTTGTCAGGCCTACCCGTGGATGAATATAACTTTCAAAATAGACAAAAGGTGTATCTTCATCACCTCTTAATCGGATGATCTTTAAAATAGACGTGCCTTCAGGGATGCCCATAAAGGCTGCAATTTTATCAGTAGCAGGTGTCATTTCTGATTTAATCAGGTAATTTTTAAATTCTACCCCTTGAGCATTCATCTCCTGTGTGAAACTATGCCAACTGGCCAGTTGTGTGGTGACTGTTTTCTGTGTCACTTTGGTTCCAATTCCTTTCTTTCGGATGAGTAATCCCTCGTATTCTAACTTGTTGGTAGCTTGTCGGATGGTGTTTCTACTTACACCTAGTAGTTTAGATAGGTCAACTTCCTTTGGTAAGAAAGTTCCGGATTGATATTCAGGTTTCTGAATGAGTTTTCGTAGCAATTCTTCAACTTGTGCGTGAAGTGGTATCGGACTTTGATGATTGAGTTTTAATTTCATAGCAAATGTTCATATGTTTGAACATGGGCAAAATTAGGATATTTTACTGTCATGTCAAAATTGTATGTTTCAAAAATATAAATGCTTGATTCTACCTTTTGCTGAAGTATTGGCATTGTTCACTCATTTGATTGTTGTTTTATTCTTTTTTGTATTAGATTGTTAATTAGCACAGAGGGTTTAAAAATCAATTTGATATGTTATTATTTCGAAAAAGAGCAGGTCCAATGAGAAGTATATAATAGTAAATACTTAAAATTTAATTTTTTGTATAATTGAAGTTTTACTTTATTAAATTCCAATATTATGAGTTTATGGGATGATATTGTAGGTGTTGCCAAAGAGGTACCTGTAGTAGGAAAGGTTATTGATGGTGTAGAGTCAGCCACTGATGCAACAACAATTCAGCAGGCTGTATATAATAAACTAAAACGAGTAATAACAACAAATGTAACTGCTCTTTCTATAATTACAGGTGGCTTGGCAGGTGTTGGACTAGGCTTTTTAGCCGAATTTTGCACAGCGGTTGCAGTGCATGATGGAACTTTAAAAGCTAAAATTGAAGCCTTGTCTGACGAAGATGTATGGAAGCTCTTCGGTGTCTTGAGTGCATTTGGTCCAGGTGCATAAAAAAGAAAGGTGACTTATTACAGTCACCTTCTTTTTTTTTGAGTAATTAAAGTTTCTATTTTGCATTAATGGCAGCTATGATTTTCACTTCCAGTTCTTCAGCAAGCTCCGGATTGTCTTTAATCACTTCTTTGACCGCTTCGCGTCCCTGACCAAGTTTAGTCTCACCATAACTGAACCACGATCCGCTTTTCTTTACAATGTTGAAGTCAACACCCAGATCAAGTATCTCCCCAACGCGCGATATACCTTCGCCAAAGCGAATTTCAAATTCCGCTTTGCGGAAAGGAGGTGCCATTTTATTTTTCACTACTTTCACACGAGTCTGGCTACCGATTACGTTTTCGCCATCTTTAATTTGAGTCACCCGACGAATGTCCAAACGAACCGAAGCGTAAAATTTAAGTGCATTACCACCGGTTGTTGTTTCCGGGTTACCAAACATCACCCCGATTTTTTCACGCAACTGGTTGATGAAAACACAGGTTGTACTGGTTTTATTAATGCTGCCCGTCAATTTACGCAATGCTTGAGACATCAAACGTGCCTGGAGTCCCATTTTAGAATCACCCATCTCACCTTCAATCTCAGCTTTTGGGGTCAGTGCAGCTACCGAGTCAATCACTACAATGTCAATGGCAGATGAACGGATTAATTGATCTGCAATTTCCAAGGCTTGCTCACCGTTATCAGGCTGTGAAATCAATAAGCTCTCCAAATTTACGCCAAGCTTCTCCGCATAGAAACGGTCAAAAGCGTGCTCTGCATCAATAAAGGCAGCAATACCACCTAGTTTTTGAGCTTCGGCAATGGCATGGATGGCAAGGGTTGTTTTACCGGATGATTCGGGACCATAGATTTCAACGATTCGGCCCCGAGGAAATCCTCCAATACCTAAAGCTAAATCTAAAGCGATAGATCCACTAGGTATCACTGGTACTTTTTCCACCTTGGTATCACCCATGTTCATAATGGTACCCTTACCGTAGGTTTTATCAATTTTATCCATGGTTAGCTGAAGTGCTTTCAGCTTTTCTGTATTGACTGTGTTATCTTTTTTTTCTGCCATTTGATGACGATTTATTATTAGTCTATTTTTAATTCGCTGTAAATCTGACTGGTGTGATCTTTCGTTTTTACCTTTTCAATGATTTTCTCAAGGATGCCTTCTTCGTTGATGATAAACGTTTTGCGTAAAACACCCATGTGGGTTTTACCATATAATTTTTTCTCGCCCCAAGCATTGTATTGCTGAAGAATTTCTTTCTCCGGATCTGTAATCAGGTTAAACTGCAAATTGTGTTTATTGATAAAGCGCTGGTGCGATGCTTCACTATCGGGGCTAATGCCTATTACTACAAATCCCTTGTTGGTTAAATCGTCGAAGTTTTCATTCAAATTACATGCTTCCGCAGTACAACCTGGAGTATTATCTTTGGGATAAGAATAAAGAATTACTTTTTTCCCTTTGAAATCTTCCAGGTTAATGGTTTCTCCGTTTTGATTTTTTCCGTTGAATATGGGAGCTTTATCACCTTCTTTTAATACAGTCATGCTTTTCACTTTAAGGTTCACAAATATAATTTATTTAAGAACGAATTAACAGGTGCATGGTTCAAAAGTTATTAACACTCAATTAATCAGTCTCTAAGTGAACTGTAGTGGGAAAAGGGTGCAAAGACCTGTTCATCAATTAAGGCGCTTGATATTTTTATGTAAGGCAAATTATTTATTCATATTTACTGCCCATAGGATTTAACTTTTAACAAACGATTGTTTAATTTTGACACTGTTCGAAAATTAGAACTTGAAGAGAAATGGGACTATTGTTGAAGAATATCAGAAAAACAATGCTATTAGTATGCCTAACAGTATCCTTTGCTGTTCAGGCGCAAGATAAGGTGTATACTGCCAAAGAGGCTTTGCAATTGGTGAAGGAAGAGAAGTATGTGGAAGCGGAACAAGCTTATGCCCAGTTGTTACAGAAATATGACCGGGAACCCAGATACAATTATTATTATGGGATCTGTTTGTTACAAAATAATAAAGATATTCCTCATGCTGTTAAACGTCTAAAGTATGCTGCCTTGAAAGGTGTTAGTCGAGATACTTACTATTATTTAGGAAGAGCATATCAGTTAGGATGCGAATTTGATGAAGCCCTGAAAAATTTTAACCGGTACATGAAATATGCTTCCGGTTCCGATGGTCGTAAAGAAAAGGCTGTGGTTTATATGGAAGAGTGTCAAGCAGGAAAGGAAGCTTCTGCAAAAATTTATAATCTAACGGTTTACCGTCGGGACACAACTACCTTAGCTCAATTATTAGAGCACTATCATCCAGTGAAAGATGTGGGTGAGGTGCTTCGGAATAAGGATTTTTTTGAATCAGGATTAGATCCGGAAGGCCTTTTATACCTGACTGAAAGGGGAGATGAGGTGTATTTCTCCATGGCAGATGATGAAGATGGCGGAAAAAATCTTTATAAAATGGAAAAGTTACTGGATGGTTGGGGCGATAGTAATTCCCTCGATGCTGTAAATTCAGATGCTAATGATGTATATCCATTTTTGCAAATTGATGGAGCGACTCTTTACTTTGCATCTGACAGACCGGGTGGATTAGGTGGTTATGATATTTATACAACGACCTATGATGCCGAAACCAAGTCGTTCGATGAACCGGTTAATATGGGCATTCCTTTTAACTCACCAAAGGATGATCTTTTATTTGTAACCGATGAGTTTAACAGCTCGGGCTGGTTTGCTTCCAATCGTGAAACAGCCAATGATCAATGGATGGTTTATCACATTAAATGGGACGATTCAGTAGTGAAGAATGTGGTGATGGATATGAATCAGGTTAAAATAGCTGTAAATATGCCATTAGCCGATGATGTTTCAGAAAATGGAGGAGTGGGAGTAGCGAATGGTAATGGAGATCCTTTTTCTGAGGAGGAGGTGAGTGCCGCATTTTCCTTCATGATTGCTGACACCATCGTCTATACCGAGTTTTCTCATTTTAATAATGATGAGGCGCGTGCTGCTTTCGAGCAAGGATTGGGTATGGAGCACCAAAAAGATAGTTTATCATTGTTGATGGGGGACAAACGGGAAGCTTATGCACGGTCAAATGTAGAGACTGAACAAGCGAAGCTGGTGAATGAAATATTGGCTTTGGAGAAAGAAGTATACGGTCTGGATGGTCAGATTGAGAACTACTTTTTCACAGCCCGCAGAACTGAGCAGGGAACCATACGTGAACTGGTTAAGACGGGGCGATACCAACCTCCCGTACAGGTTAAAGTGGAACGGAAAGATGATTCGGCCATAAACGGGATTTTTATTCCTGGCGATTTTACCTACTACACCAATGATGAGTTCACTTTCCGATTGGGGGAACTGGACAGTATGTATCAAATACTCTTTTATGAAGACGAAATCAGAAAACTAAAACATGCGGATTCATTATATGTATGGGGAAATATTCTGACTCTGGAAGCTTCCAAAATGTTAGAACAGTCTTCGCTACAGCCTGAAACAGGACCTGTTATTTCATCTCCTTTTAAAAAGAAGGATTCTTTAGCTGCCGATGAATCACCAAGTGAGAGTATGGTTAAGAAGTCCAGGGAATTAAAAGTGACCGCCTTGAAATTGTATCACAAATCGCTAAACGAAAAATATGAACTCTATCGAGATAAAATTAAAGAAGTCGTATTAAGTGAACCAACAACGGATTTTACCTTTTTGGATGAACCACAAGGACGTGCAAATGCTTATTTCCGAAAAGCCAATGAATATGATATGGAGTTGATGGGCTTTGATCTGGAGAAATATGAAAGGGCCGGGGCTATGAAGCGTTCTGGTGTTAGTGAACAGGAAGCGTCGCTGTTCGCCTATCTGGAATATGCCAAAGGAACTGCAGAAGTGGTTAAAAAGACAGCTCCCAAAGGAAAAGTTCAAAAGACTTACCAGGAATTGCATAAAGGCGATGAAGCTGTGAAAAGTGCAGCTGCAACAACTAAGAGAGATAAGGTGAAGGCTGCATCCACGGCCATTGTTTATAAAATTCAAATAGGCGTTTTTAGAAATGAACCTAATAAGGCTGCTTTAAGTCTTATTCCCACCGTATCAACTATTTCAATACCAGAAAAAGGATTAACTAAATATTATGCGGGTCGTTATGATTCATATAAAGAGGCTCAACAAATGATTGATTCGGTTCGAAAAGCTGGTTTTACCGGTGCTTTTGTTGTGGCTTTCAAAGGTGATAAACAAATTAACTTGTCAGAGGAGTTAAAAAAGTAGAGATTGGTTTTATTCAAAAAAAAATGCTTATTTTAAGGAAACTTTAAGATATGGTATCATTTAGTAGGAAGAGTGAGAAGGAAAACAGGAGAAGCTCTGGCGAGTCTGATCGTTTGTTGGTACTGCATAATGATGACGTCAATACCTTTGAACATGTAATGGAAACACTGTGTGAGGTGTGCAGTCATGGTGAGATTCAGGCGGAGCAATGCACATTAATTACCCATTTTGTTGGGAAGTGTGAGATAAAACGTGGTAATAGGGATGACTTGTATTCCTTGAAGGAATTATTGATCAAAGAGAAATTATCTGTAACCATTGAATAATTCTTTATGTCAACACTTGTTATTATTCTTATTATTTTACTCGGTTTGTTTTTATTGATTCTCGAGTTTTTTGTTTTCCCGGGCGTTACAGTAGCTGGTATTGGAGGTTTGATTTTTACAGCCGGAGGGATCTTTTTGGCGTATGATAAATTCGGATCAACAGGTGGTAATATTGCACTGGTATGTACCATGTTTATTGGTATTTTATTGTTGGTTCTATCTTTTCGGTCCGGGACGTGGAAGCGGCTGATGCTGGATTCCTCCATCAAAGGGCAAGTCGAAACGGTCGAGGTCAATGCAGTCAACGAAGGGGATGAAGGTGTGGCGATGACACGTCTGAATCCAATTGGAAAAGTACAAGTCAATAATATGCTTATGGAGGGAAAATGCCCAGGTCATTTTATTGATGAAAACACAGAAGTGATTGTTAAGGAAGTTTTTAAAACATATGTTATTGTTAAACCAAAAAATAAAAATTAAATGGCAGGAATAGCACCCATTTTCCTAATAGCAGCAATTGTTGTTGTTGTTTTTCTTTTTATGTATTATGTGCCCATTTTATTATGGTTTTCAGCACTGGTATCAGGAGTAAGGATCTCCCTCATACAGTTAGTGTTAATGCGTATTCGTAAAGTGCCTCCGGGCGTTATTGTACGTGCATTAATAGAAGCTACTAAAGCAGGTTTGCCCGGGGTTAAGCGCGATGAGCTGGAAGCCCACTTTTTGGCCGGTGGTCATGTCGAAAGAGTGGTTCATGCCTTAGTTTCGGCTGCAAAAGCAAATATCGACCTTAATTTTAAAATGGCTACTGCCATTGATCTGGCCGGTCGTGATGTATTTGAAGCGGTTCAAATGTCTGTTAACCCGAAGGTGATTGATACGCCTCCGGTAACAGCAGTGGCCAAAGATGGAATTCAGTTAATTTCGAAAGCACGTGTGACCGTTCGGGCCAATATTAAACAATTGGTTGGTGGAGCCGGAGAAGAAACCGTATTGGCACGCGTAGGTGAAGGTATTGTATCGACTATCGGTTCTTCAGTGTCGCATAAATCCGTACTGGAGAATCCCGATTCAATTTCCAAAGTAGTATTGGAAAAAGGGCTGGATGCAGGTACTGCTTTTGAAATTCTTTCCATTGACATTGCCGATATCGATATTGGTAAAAACATTGGAGCTGCTCTACAGATTGATCAGGCGGATGCCGATAAAAACATTGCGCAGGCAAAAGCTGAAGAACGAAGGGCAATGGCTGTTGCTTTAGAACAAGAGATGAAAGCAAAAGCGCAGGAAGCACGCGCAAAGGTAATCGAAGCAGAGGCTGAAGTACCCAAAGCCCTAGCCGACGCATTCCGTTCAGGTAACTTGGGGGTAATGGACTATGTCAAGTACAAGAATATTGAAGCGGATACCGCTATGCGAGATTCAATCGCTAAGCCGGGAAGCAAGCCACCAAAAAAAGATAATTGATTTTTAAAAGCTCCGAAAGGAGCTTTTTTTTTGGCCTATAAATAGTTGAGTCCTTCTGGTGGGTGAGTCTTGAAAAAAATGTTTTCATTTTTTGAAAAAAGTGTTTGGAGATCTAAATACATTTCTTACTTTTGCAATCGCAATCGCAAAGGGGACGAGGATTAGAGACAACGAAGCGATTGAAACTTTAAGGAAAGTTTTAGAAAACACAAGATATTGGAGAGGTGGGTGAGTGGCTGAAACCACCAGTTTGCTAAACTGACGTACGGGTAACTGTACCGGGGGTTCGAATCCCCCTCTCTCCGCAATCTTTTTTGATGTAATAGTTCGGGGTGTAGCGCAGTCCGGTTAGCGCACCTGGTTTGGGACCAGGGGGTCCCAGGTTCGAATCCTGGTACCCCGACTAAAAAGAATAAAAAGATAACTTTGTTCTTTATTTAAAACTATTAGATCATAAAGAGAATAATTCGGGGTGTAGCGCAGTCCGGTTAGCGCACCTGGTTTGGGACCAGGGGGTCCCAGGTTCGAATCCTGGTACCCCGACAGAGTAAAGGGATAGACTAAATGTTTATCCCTTTTTTTGTATGAATTATTTCGTCTATATACTACAGAGTCAAAGAAGCGGCAAATATTATTGCGGTCAGACGAATAATGTCTCTGATCGATTGCAGCGGCATAACAAGGGCGAAA
>JAEINY010000065.1 GCA_016342595.1 Marinilabiliaceae bacterium | reverse complement strand
CTAGTAAAATGTAATAAAATCAAAGACCCCGGACGCAAATCCGGGGTCTTTTATATCTGACAATTACTTGATACTTATCCAAAGAAAGAGAAAGCCACAGTTAAACCAGCCATTACAACAGAAACCATCGTCATCAATTTGATTAGGATGTTTAAAGATGGACCAGAAGTATCTTTAAACGGATCACCTACAGTATCACCAACAACACCTGCTTTGTGTGCTTCACTCCCTTTTCCACCGTGGTGGCCTTTTTCAATGTACTTTTTAGCATTATCCCAGGCTCCACCAGCATTGTTCAACATAACTGCCAGGGTAAATCCAGTGGTTAATCCTCCTACCAATAATCCAACGACACCTGCTACGCCTAACAAAAGCCCAATCAATACGGGTACCACAATAGCCAATAAGGATGGCACTAACATTTCACGCTGTGCACCTTTTGTCGAGATCTCCACACATTTGGCATATTCGGGTGTTCCGGTTCCTTCCAGGATACCAGGTATTTCTCTAAATTGACGACGCACCTCATCGACCATCGCACCCGCTGCACGCCCCACTGCTTTCATGGTCATGGCACAGAAAACAAACGCCATCATGGCACCGATAAAAACTCCACCTAAAAGCATAGGATTAAATATAGAGAGATCATAAGCAAACACAAAATCACGAATATTAGCGGTTGCTAATTGCACTGCTTGTTGTCCTTCTGCAACAGCGGGCGCAACATCCGTATAAAACAAGGTATCGCCGACTTGTCGAAAGCCTTCGGCAGAGGCATTGGCCATTTTGCCTAACCATAACCGCACCTCTTCCATGTAAGCGGCTAATAGCGCCATCGCTGTTAAGGCTGCTGAACCAATGGCAAAACCTTTCCCTGTAGCTGCTGTTGTATTACCTAACATATCCAAGGCATCGGTACGTTCACGTACTTCAGCGGGTAATTCAGCCATTTCAGCGTTACCACCGGCGTTATCAGCAATAGGTCCAAATGCATCAGTGGCTAGTGTAATGCCCAGGGTTGATAACATACCAACAGCGGCAAAACCAATACCATATACTCCTTCAGAAAAATTGGTGAATCCACCAGCAAATCCAAAGGCACATATAATACCAATGGCTATGGTCACAACAGGAATCCAGGTACTGTACATACCAATAGCTATACCATCAATAATCGTTGTTGCAGGCCCTTGTAGCGTTTGTTTTGCAATGCCCTGAGTGGGTTTGTATTCATCAGAGGTATAGTATTCGGTACCCTGTCCAATAATGACGCCTGCAAATAAACCGGCAATAACAGAACCAAATACACCCCAGCTCACCCAGTCGAAATATGCCAATACGGCCATGGCAATGAGGATTAACACAGAGCTACCCCCGGTTCCCAGCAATAATGCACTTAACAGGTTTTTCTGTGTAGCAGATTCCTTGGTACGTACCATGAAGATGCCTAATATGGAAAGTATAATGCCAATGGCCGCCACAATCATCGGCGCCATTACTTTTTGCGACTGAGCTTCAGGGGATAATGCCGGCAAGGCTGCACCTAAAGCAGCGGTGGCCAAAATAGATCCACAATAGGACTCATAAAGGTCAGCACCCATACCAGCCACATCACCAACATTATCACCAACATTATCAGCGATGGTAGCGGGGTTACGGGGATCATCTTCAGGAATACCAGCTTCTACTTTACCAACAAGATCAGCCCCAACATCAGCTGCTTTGGTGAAGATACCACCACCCACACGGGCAAATAAAGCCTGAGTGGAAGCTCCCATACCAAAGGTTAACATCGTTGCTGTAATTTCAATCAACTTATGATGGTCCGTAGTACCCTCATGGACAAAGGTTAAACCAAACATATCAAGACCACTTTGCATGTGCTCAGGTGTAAATATGACACTGTTCAAAAACCAGTACCACAAAGCAATGTCCAACAAACCAAAGCCAACAACAACAAGTCCCATAACTGCACCACTTCGGAAAGCAATTTGCAATCCTTGGTTAAGCGAAGTAGATGCCCCGTGAGCTGTTCTGGCCGATGCAAAAGTAGCGGTTTTCATGCCCAGGTATCCACAAAGACCGGAAAAGAAACCTCCGGTTAAAAAGGCAATGGGGACAAATGGATTTTGAACGCCCATATAAGCCAATACGGCCAATAATATAACGAGTACAAGAAATACTTTTGCGACCACGCCATATTGCCGTTTTAAATAAGCCATTGCACCATCACGAACGTGCTGTGCAATTTCTATCATACGATCTGTTCCTTCCGATTTCTTCATCAACTGCTTGAAGAAAACCCATGCAAAAACAAGGGCTATCACTGAAGAAATTGGAATGAACCAAAAAATAGAATTAATCATAGAGTTTGGTATTAATTAATAAATGAAAAATGGGTTGTAAATATTCCAATCAGTCTATTGAGCATAGCTGATAATCTATATTTTCTTAAAAAGGAATGGCTTAATGGATCTCTCATTGATCCGGAAAGAAACTGAGTAATATCCTCAAAAAAACGGAAAGAATGTTGATTCGGGTTAATATGCATAACTAAAAATGATAAGAATTGATCCTGTCGTAAAAATCTGACAAACACCCCTCTTCCCTCTGCACAACAAGACTAAGATAAGGATTCCGAAATCAAAATTTGAATTGATTGTATAAAAAAGTTAAATTTGATGATAGAAATCACCATCCTGCGAAGATATTAATCCCAAATTCACCAGACTTGATGCGTTTTTGATGAATGGGGAAAGCATAAAACGGTTCAATAACCATAGCACCAAAAAGATTAACTCGATAGGCTAAACCAGCACTAAAAACGGGGATTCGCACTCGCGGACTATTGGTTGTCAAACTCCAGGTTGGATAACTGTTCTTATTCCAACTTAGTCCTCCGTCTAGAAAAAAAGCCATCTCTGAGAATAAGAAACGGGATCGAAACCACGCAATTTCTTTTGGTCCGGTAAATGGTATGCGTAATTCCATATTTGTAACGAGCATACGTGATCCTATGAGTTGATTTATGCTGATTGTGGAGGGATCAACCGTTTCATCGCCATAGAAATCACCTAAATCATATCCTCGAATAAACCATGGTGAACCCAAAAAAAGTTCATTCATACGATTGCTATCCGAATCTGAACCATACCGCCCATAATGATAAATCCGGAAAGCCAGACTATAAGGCTTTATAAAGAAGTAACGCCTGTAATCAATCAAAAACGTGTGCATCTCCATATTATGTAAATACTTCTCCATCTGAATACGAAGCCGTTTACCTTCCACGGGTGAGGCCAATCCCATTTTGGCATTATCAATAACAAAAGCGGCATCAATGATAGCTGTTCCGAAACCCGGAGGAGCCGGTAACTTCTCTTTTTCTCCTGAGTAGATATTGCTGTAATTATTGATGTCCTTTATTTTTTCAATCCGATAGTTATAGAAGGCATAGGCTACTCCCAACTCAAGACGTCTGGTTTTATTAACAGGTAAAAAAGTAAAGAGCGATACTTTATCTTCGAATGTTCGTCGAAATGTATAATTCAATGTTTTCAAAACCTCCCCGTCAGGAAGCGTATCCTGCTCATAGGAATAAGAACCGGATCGATAAGGGATGTGAGATATCCCGGCACCAAATTTAATGCGATTCTTTTTATTAATATAGGCTACCTGAGCTCCAAAATCATATATCTCCCCATTGATACTAATAGCCGTATATAAAACATTTTGTCCTAGAATATCACTGAACATCGCCTCGACACTACCAGCCATACCCGTTCCAAAACGACCTGTCATAACGCCTGCAGAGGCGTTTCCCAGATAATCCAGCTTAAATTTGGGTTCAATCTGATCAGTGTAAAAACTATCCACTTGCATTTGGGACGGACGACGATCAAAATATAAATTAGTCTCCACCTGCGATGGTATAGATGAATATGGGACCAGCCGGGAAGCTGATGGTTGAAAATGATGATGATAAACAGGCTGGATATTCAGCTTAATATAGCTCAGTGTTGTCTGATATATCTTAAACTGCCCATCCCACAACATGGAATAACACAAGGTATCTCCAGCTATAGAGAGTGCTGGAGAATATTCAGTCATTCCGATGATACCAGTAGGATAATCAGTAATTCTAAATAAATCGTTACTGCTTAAATCAATAGCATATAAATTTCGTCTACCATCCTGATCGGATAAAAACAGAATTTTATCACCTGATTGAGGAACGATCGGATTAAGATTCTTAGCATTATCAAATGTTCTTAATACAGAGCTGATTTTTGTTTTCGTATGAATAATACCAATATTGCAATAAACGTTTGTCGGTTGATTCTGTGTTACCACTGCTTGATCCGTCACATAAACAATGGATTTGGAATCAGGTGTCCAGGAAGGTTGCATGCACGAATGACTATTTTGAGTCAGATTCTCTACTGTGTGTGAATGGCGGTTGTAAACATAAATGTCAGATCTTCCATTCTTTAATCCGGCAAATGCAATGGATTCCCCATCCGGTGACCAGGCCGGCCAACTAATTTCATCCACATCTCTTATTTTTACTTCCCTTATGATATCCTTCTTCTTAACATCAAAAACAAAACAAGTGGACTGTCCTTTCTTATAGGCGATAAATGCGAAATAGCGACTATCCGGAGACCATGAACCTGATGTTTCAATAAAATTCAGAGCATCTATCTCATCATGACTGGTAGCTGTATAAATCCGAGAGATCACTTTACCACTTTGTGTTTTTGCCATGAAAAGGTCGATATCGTATAAATCCCTTTCGGATAGAAATACGATGTATTTTCCATCTGGACTCAAGGAAGGATTTAAATTATAGCGACCACCATTTTCCTTCGAAATGAGTGTTTTTCCTATGATAGAAAAAGTTGAATCGTTAACAGTCTGCAACATATGCGACTCTAATGTCTCCTTCCAAAGGACTGAAAGAGAATCTGTCGATAGCATTAACACATCACCGATAGCCTGTTCATAGCCACTTACAGCCGCTGCTTTAAACAAACGAGGAATATATTGTTCACCATACTTATAACTGATAAATGCCCAAAAGGCGTGTCCATACCGATAAGGTGAATACCGATAACTCATAGTCATCTGTTTGAGGGTAGGAAACCGATCGTGAATGAGCGCATCTCGCATCCAAAGAGCTGTTTGGCTATTCACACTTCCTAAGGATAAAAACTCAGCCATTCCTTCAATCATCCAAAGGGGAATATTATTAATGGCAGCAAGGCTAATCGCCTCATCCTTTGTGAGAATGTGGTATTGAAAGGCATGAACCAATTCATGACCCAATACATGATCGGTTTGATGATGACTGAAAGTAACGGGCATTACTACACGCCGCTTTAAACCTTCCGTAACACCACCTGTTCCTACTTCAATCCTGCTGTGAATGGTATTCGTTTGCTGAAAATCACCATGATTAGAATAGAAGATGAGCGGATTACGCGTATCAAAAGTATCAATTAATACTTGTTGATGGTAATAGTACCACTTCTCCGCCAGGCTGGCTAATTGATTAACTAGTTCCGGGTTATCAAAATAGTGGTAAATCTCAAAGTGAGGAGTTTTATACAGCTCAAAATCAAACTGTTCGTAAGATGGCTTATTCTGTCCAAAATATTGAGCATCGACCACATTAATCCCAAGCACCAGAATCAGGAATAATATGGTTAAGGTCTGTTTCATACCCATTTGGAATATTCTGATCAACCTGGATTATACGTATATTGAATCTATTAGTTCTGAATTTATGATTTTTGACAGACTTTTGAAAATGGAATACAAAAAAAGCGACCTTGAGGGTCGCTTTAAATCTAAGTATAAAAGTTCGCTTAGCTTGCTTTGAGCTTGGCCAAATTGGCATGCTCAATCTTATGACGTGCATAATCAAGGCTAATCACTAACTCTTTATTTTCTTCAGAAGGAGCTTTAAACATAGAGTCAATCATAATCGTTTCACAGATGGATCTTAATCCACGTGCTCCTAATTTGAACTCTACAGCCTTATCTACAATATATTCCAACACCTCGTCTTCGAACATCAGCTTAATCCCATCAATTTCAAACAGTTTTTCATATTGTTTGATAATAGAATTCTTTGGTTCAGTCAGAATACGGCGAAGGATTTCACGATCTAGCGGTTGCAAGTATGTCAACACAGGCAAACGACCAATAATCTCAGGTATCAAACCAAATGATTTCAGATCCTGTGGAGCAACATATTGAAGCAAATTTTCAACATCCAATTTTTCTTTGGATTTGCTCGCCATATATCCCACAACTTTTGTATTTAGACGCTGGGCAATTTTACGATCAATGCCGTCAAACGCTCCACCACAAACAAACAATATATTTTTGGTATTGACAGGTATCATTTTTTGTTCCGGATGCTTACGACCTCCCTGAGGTGGTACATTAACAACCGATCCTTCCAATAATTTTAATAATCCCTGCTGAACCCCCTCCCCGGAAACATCACGAGTAATAGAAGGATTATCGCTTTTACGAGCAATTTTATCAATTTCGTCAATGAAGACAATACCTTTTTCGGCAGCTTCAACGTTGTAGTCAGCAGCTTGAAGTAGTCGGGTTAGAATACTTTCAATATCTTCACCTACATACCCGGCTTCGGTCAATACTGTAGCATCAACAATGGTAAATGGCACATGCAACATCTTAGCAATGGTTCTTGCTAATAAAGTTTTACCAGTACCTGTTTCTCCAACAAGGATAATGTTCGATTTTTCAATCTCTACTTCATCCCCATTATTTTTTTGCATCAATCGTTTGTAGTGATTATAAACGGCTACAGAAAGAAATTTCTTCGCCTCATCCTGACCAATCACGTATTGATCCAAAAAAGCTTTAATTTCAAGTGGTTTGAGCAGAGTAATCGTATCAACATCAAACGAACTTTTCTTTTTGAACTCTTCGTCTAATATAGAATGAGCCTGTTCGATACAACTGTCACAAATGTGACCTGAAATACCGGCAATCAACAGGTTCGTATCTTTTCTATCACGTCCGCAAAATGAACATTTATCCATAAACTAATAATATAAAACGAATGCAGAGCCAACCCCCCAAAAGGTTGATTCTGCATCGTATATCTCAATTCGACTCCCTATTTTTCTTTTTGTCGCACCAGTACTTCATCAATCATACCATAGTCTTTGGCTTCCTGAGCCGTCATCCAATAATCACGATCTGAATCTTTCTCTACCTTCTTAAAACTATTCCCCGAATGATCGGCAATGATCGTATAAAGTTCCTTACGCAACTTTAATATCTCACGGGCAGTAATTTCAATATCGGAAGCTTGCCCCTGCGCTCCTCCCATGGGCTGATGAATCATGATACGCGAGTGCTTCAAAGCAGTACGTTTTCCTTTCGTACCGGCTGTTAATAATACAGCTCCCATAGAAGCGGCCATTCCAGTACATATGGTTGCCACATCAGAAGAGATGTACTGCATGGTATCATAAATACCCAATCCTGCATGCACTGAACCACCGGGGCTATTGAAATAAATCGAAATATCTTTCGAAGGATCAGCCGATTCCAGATAAAGTAATTGCGCCTGAATTACGTTGGCGACATAATCATCAATGGGCAATCCCAAAAAGATAATGCGATCCATCATCAGACGAGAGAATACATCCATACTAGCTACGTTCATTTGACGCTCCTCAATAATTGTAGGAGAGATATAACTATTTGTAACAGATGTATATTTATCAAGCACCAGACTATTGATGCCTAAATGTTTAGTGGCGTATTTTTGAAAATCTTTCGGATCAATCATGTTCAGAAATTTTCTTATTTTAACGCTAATTTAGTAATTAAATAGCCTGGATGAACGGATTCTTTAGTTTTTTTCAAATAATTTATTGAAATCTTCACGAGAAATTTCTTTCTCTTCAATCTTAACGGCACCTTTCACAAAAGCCATTACTTTTTCGTTCACAGCTCCTTCGGCCATTTGACGACGCTGCTCTTCTTTTTGGATCATTTCCTTAGCGTAATTCTCCAAATGCTCTTCAGGTACATTGCTCAATCCATATTGCATGAATTGAATGCGCGCAGATTTTTTCGCATAACCCAAAATATCAGCCTCTTCAATTTGAATATCATTAGATTTGATCAAGTGATTTTTAATCAACTGCCACTTCAAATCATCCAACATTGCAGGCATTTCGTTATCTATATTGGCAGCATCAAATTTATCATTATCACGGTTCGTAGCGACCAACCATCTCTTCAGGAATGCTTCCGGAAAATCAACTTTTACTTTACCCATCAACTTCTCCTTCGCGTCAACTGAAAAGCGATATTCAGTTTCCATGGCCATGTTTCCAGCTAAATCTTCTTTCACACGAGCATAAAACTCTTCTTCAGACTTAATCAAACCTTCACCGAATGCTTTATCAAACAATTCTTGGTTGATTTCAGCATTTTGAAAAGTAGTAATTTCTGTAATCGTAAACTTGAAGTTTCCTTTTGCTTCTTCAGCTTCTTCTTTAGAAACTTTTAGGATATATGAAATTTCAGTTTCATTAGGGAAAGCCACTGAAGGATTGAAAACAACGGCTTCACCTACTTTAGCACCCATTAACTTCTTCTTCTCATCTTCATCTTTGATGATGTTTAATGAGATAACTGCATCCTCAGCAAAGATACCACCTTCAACAATGTTACCTTCTTCATCCAACTGGTTCAAGTTACCTTTCACCATGGCCTTCTCCTCTACTTCTTCAACCTTTTCAGAAGTTCCATAGCGACCTGCTAATGCGTCCGCCTGATCTTTTACCATCTCTTCAGTAATCTCTACCGAATAGAAAGGTAACTTCTCACGTTTAGTCAATTTTAAATCGATCTCAGGAGATAATGCTAAATCAAAAATAAACTCGAATGAATCAGACACATCAAAATCAACTAACTGTTGCTTTTCAGAAGGAAGAGGTTCACCTAACAGATCCAACTCATTTTCAGTAATGTATTGGTGGAGATTTTCTGACACCAATTTATTCACTTCTTCAGCCAAAACAGCTTTTCCATACATTTTTTTCACAACACCAGCAGGCACTTTTCCAGGACGGAAACCAGGCATATTAACCTTCTTACGATAATCTTTCAAGACATCGTCCACCTTCTTCTCGTAATCTACTTTGTCAACAGTTAATGTGATGACTGCATTTAGTGCGTCAATGCTTTCCTTTGAAATATTCATCTGTTTTGATTTAAAAGTGAACTTACCCCTTTCTGTATGTTTTGACTGTGGGCAAAGCTTATCATTTTACTTCAACATTATACAACCTAAAAAAACCGCCTTACTACCGATCGTAATCGTAAGCTAAGGCAGTTTTTATTTCAGTGCGGATGAAGGGACTCGAACCCCCACGCCTCTCGGCACTAGATCCTAAGTCTAGCGCGGCTACCAATTACGCCACATCCGCATTTCTGTGTTTCGCGGTGCAAAGATATAATCTTTTTCTTACGCAAAAAACTTTTTCGAAAAAAAATTACTCTGGCGTGAACTCTCTACGACGCAACTCAAAATCATCACCCAAATAAAGACGCTTAACTTCAGGATCTTCAGCCAATTCCTCAGCCGTACCAGCTTTTAAAATTTTTCCCTCAAATAATAAATAAGCCCTATCCGTAATCGCTAATGTTTCGTGAACATTGTGATCTGTAATCAAAATACCAATATTCTTATACTTCAGCTTAGCCACAATTTCCTGAATGTCTCTTACTGCAATAGGATCAACTCCGGCAAATGGTTCATCTAACAAAATAAACTTCGGATTAATAGCTAAAGCACGCGCAATTTCAGTACGTCGACGCTCACCACCTGAAAGCTGAATCCCTAAACTCTTCCGAATATGATTCAAGCTGAATTCGTCCAATAACTCTTCCAATCGTTGCTTTTGATAATTTTTCGTAAAATTAGTCATTTCCAGCACTGAGCGAATATTATCCTCAACACTCATTTTACGAAACACACTAGCTTCCTGCGCAAGATAACCAATACCTTTCTGTGCCCGACGATAAACAGGAAAATCCGTTATTTTCTCATCATTGAGGTAAATATTACCACTATTAGGCGCAATGAGCCCCACAATCATATAAAAAGAAGTAGTTTTACCAGCACCGTTAGGCCCTAGTAATCCAACAATTTCACCTTGTCTTAATTCAACAGATACACCTTTAACAACGGTTCTGCTTTTATATTTTTTTATAAGGGTGTCGGTATGTAATACTAATTCCTGATCGTCCATAATTCATGCCATTAATTATTTTCTAAAGCTCTATTCTTTTCTAGTCGCTTGGTTATAACAATTCCGGATTCATACAAGAGAATCAATGGAAAACAAACCAAAATCTGACTAATCACATCCGGTGGTGTAATAATTGCCGCCAATAGTAAAGCAATCACAATACTGTGTTTTCTATATTTAATAAGAAAATCAGAAGAAACTAACCCTACTTTAGCCAGAAAATAGATTAAAATTGGTAATTCAAATATTATACCCCCAGCCAATACGATTGATGTGATAGTACTAATATACGATCCTATATTAACAATATTCTCCACTCTTTCACTCACCTGATAATTGCCCAAAAAATGAATGGAAAGAGGACTAATTATATAATATGCAAATAAAATACCAACAGAAAATAAGATCGAAGCGAAAAAGATAGCTCCTCTAGAATGTTTAACCTCGTTATCATAAAGGGCTGGTCTTATAAAGCGCCAAAATTCCCAGAATATATATGGAAAAGCCACCACAATACCAGTTACAAATGAAACTAATATATGGGTAGTAAACTGACCCGACATATTAATATTCTGAAAACTCAATGGAACTTGATTGATGCATAATGCGGGTAAATTAATTTTTTGAGCTAATTCGCACAACATACGATTTGTGAAAAACAAGGGATCTGAAGGTGCTAAAATAATAACATCAAACACAATTTCCTTAAATACAAAGGCTAAAATAGCGACGATAAAAACGCTTGAAAATGCACGTAATAAATGCCATCTAAGAATCTCCAAATGATCTAAAAATGACATTTCTCTAGTTCCGTTATCTTTCATATTATTTTAAAAATAGAAAACAAAAGTACTCTATGTGGCAAACATAAAATGTTAAAAAAGCTTAAACATAAAATACCAAAACAGCCGTTGATGAGTTAGATGCGAATATAATATACCATTTCTGTTTTACAAATCTTTTGGTAATCCCATCTTTGTTTTCTATCTTCATAGTATCAAGATTTATTTTCTGAGAACAAGATATAGAATCGATTTTAATAAAAAATTGACTTTTTTACACTAACCGATAAAAATTTCACATTTTCTTAAATGATCATTATTTTTGTTCTATTCAGAATCTATGAATAAAAAACCTTTCACTTGTTTACTCGTAAGCAAGTAGAAGTATTTGTAATAGGGAAAATAGTTATGGCAAAACAGGTTGATCTGAGTGCAAATCTAAAAAAGCACTTTGGGTTTGATACCTTTAAGGGGAATCAAGAGGAGGTTATCCAAAATGTTTTAAAGGGGAACGATACATTCGTTTTAATGCCTACTGGAGGAGGAAAATCTCTTTGCTACCAGTTACCGGCGTTAATTTCACCTGGTACAGCAATCATTATATCACCGCTAATTGCGCTCATGAAAAATCAAGTCGATGCAATGCGTAATTTTAGTGAGGATGACAGCATTGCGCACTTTCTCAACTCTTCATTAACCAAAGCCGCCATTAATTTGGTAAAAGAAGATATTCTGGCCGGTAAGACCAAGTTGCTTTATGTTGCGCCTGAATCTTTAACCAAAGAAGAAAATATCAACTTTCTAAAACAAGTCGACATTAGCTTTTATGCGGTAGATGAAGCACACTGTATCTCTGAGTGGGGACATGATTTCCGCCCGGAATACCGAAGAATCAGACCAATTATTAATGAAATTGGTGAATCACCGGTTATTGCACTAACTGCCACTGCCACGCCAAAAGTACAACACGACATACAGAAAAATCTTGGCATGCTTGATGCAATGGTGTTTAAATCATCATTTAACAGGCCTAATCTCTACTATGAAGTTCTTCCAAAGACGAACCCATCCAAAGAGATTATTAAACTCCTGAAAGCCAACATTGGCAAATCTGTCATCATCTACTGCCTGAGTCGGAAAAAGGTGGAAGAACTGGCTGAAACCTTAGTTGTAAACGGATTAAAAGCATTGCCATACCACGCCGGCATGGATGCCACCACTCGTGCAGGTAATCAGGATAAATTTCTGATGGAGGAAGCTGACATTATTGTTGCTACCATCGCTTTTGGAATGGGAATTGATAAACCTGATGTTCGAATAGTTATTCATTACGATATTCCTAAAAGTCTGGAAGGCTATTATCAGGAAACAGGAAGAGCAGGTCGCGATGGAGGCGAAGGTCGATGCATCGCTTTTTACAGCTACAAAGACATTCAGAAACTAGAAAAGTTCATGCAAGGTAAACCACTTGCAGAACAAGAAATCGGGAAACAGCTTTTGTTAGAAACAGTTTCATATGCCGAATCTTCAGTTTGTCGTCGGAAAACACTGCTTCATTACTTTGGTGAAAAGTATTCTGAAGAAAACTGCGAGACATGTGACAATTGTGTTAATCCTAAAGAGCAATTTGAAGCTAAAGACAGTGTTGTTAAACTTCTAAAAGCTGTAGTAGAATTAAAAGAACGCTTCAAATCGGACCATATCATAAATATATTGACTGGTAACAACACATCCGCTATTAAGGCATACAAACATAATGAAATAGCCCTTTTTGAAAGTGGTAACGATCATGATGACAAGTACTGGAATGCTGTCGTTCGTCAATCTCTTGTTAATGGTTTTATCATAAAAGACATTGAAACATACGGATTACTAAGAGTCAGTAAAAAAGGCCATGAATTCATCAGCCAGCCGGAATCCATCCTGATGACAAAAGATCATGACTTTGATACCATCGAAGAAGAAACAACAACCGGCGGAACGGCAGCTTTAGACAACCAGCTGTTTTCCATGTTGAAAGATATGCGGAAAACGATTTCAAAAAAACTAAACCTACCTCCGTTTGTTATTTTTCAGGATCCATCATTGGAGGCCATGTCTACCTACTATCCGATTAATCTGGATGAACTTCAGAACATGCCTGGTGTTGGAACCGGAAAAGCAAAACGCTTTGGGAAAGAATTCCTTGCATTAATCAACCGACATGTTGAAGAAAATGAGATTGACCGACCTATGGACATGGTCGTAAAAACAGTTGCCAACAAGTCAAAACTAAAGATTAGCATTATTCAAAGTATTGACCGCAAAATGTCCCTTAACGATATTGCTGCATCCAAAGGCATTGAAATGGTTGAGCTAATTAAAGAATTGGAATCCATAGTTTATTCAGGAACTCGTGTCAATATAGACTATTACATTGACGAAGTAATGGATGAAGATCTTAAAGAAGATATCTTCTATTATTTCAAAGAAGAGGCCGAAACTGATGACATTAAAGCGGCTCTTGAGGAATTAGGAGAAGATGTCTATTCAGAAGAAGATATTCGAATGGTTCGAATTAAATTTATATCTGAAGTCGGAAACTAAAATTAATTTACCCTATAAGAAAGGCTGTCATATGACGGCCTTTCATCGTTTAGAAGCGAAATTGAACTTGAATTTTCCCTTCTGTTTTTTCATTACCAGATATCTCATTCCATCCTGAACTTAACGATTGCTTACCTTTGTAATAAGAGTGAGCCAGTCGAAACCACACTTTTAAATCCCTTGTCAAAACCCATTTAACATTAACAATTAACCGGGATCCCTTATCCATGTATGCAGGAATTGTAAATGCATATAAAACATCTGGCTCATACATATAAATACGACTATTATAATCCTCAATATCAAAGTAAACATATCTGAATCCTATAGTAAGATTCCTGACCGGTGTCAATTTGAAGTCCTGATAAAACAACCACCCTTTCGTAGCTGATTCCTCATCTCGACGATAAATGGAGTGCTCTACTTGAGTCTGCAATTTAAATTTATCGAAAGTGCAAAAATTGTAACAGAACCGGATATTATCTTTTTGATAGGATGAAATGGCATAAGTCGACTGCCCTATGTGATTAGAATTTATTGATTTTTGAGTCGATTTATACCGCAAATAAAAATCACAGTAATTATTTAAGGCAAAGTCAGCTTGTATAAAACACTCAAATCCACTGGAAGGCGCATAGACATTATATCTTAACCAATTGTATTCAAAAATATCACCATAAGCGGTTATTAACATCTTTTGATGAGGACGAAAACGAATGGAACCATAAAAACCAGATTCTCCATTTAAGATGGATGATTCAGAGAAAGGATTGGCTAAAATGGCTGAATAACTAGCATCATAACTACGATAAGCCAATGACATGACCACATCTGATCCAGCCTGATAAGTCAATCCCTGATAAAAAGCAGAATACTTATTTTGCTGAAGCGCCGCCTCACCAAAGAGGGTTAAGCGATTTAGAAATAAACTATAAGAAAACCAACCAGTTGTTTGCTCGTCATCAGCAAAGCGATATAAATTCCTTAAATGATCACTGTTCTTAATCGGGTAGTTCAGGTTCCAACTGACATAACCGGACTCTATGTGAAAGAGATGATGCCGATAAGCCAACCGCCCTCCAGCCACCCATTCATCGACACTCTTTTGATTATCTAATTCCCCTGAAGTACGATGATACCCATCTTCTTTTAAAGATAAGATGAATTTTGCATTAGTAATGGAATCCATTTCAAGAGAAGCATCCCGTTGCTTATAAGACACAAACGGAGAAAGGGAGAAGTCTTTATAAGATAGCTCAGCACCAACACCTCTCAAAAAAGAAGCTTCATTGGTTGATGTATACCTGTAAACACCTTTTGGACGTCGCCTTAACTGACTTGTCTCAGAAGATTTTGAAAACGCCATATCAGTCCACATTCCAACTCCCTGACCAAAAGAAGCCTTATAATCACCAATTATAATTTTATTTACCCACTTAACGGGCTTATTAAACTGAATAAAACCAGAAGCAAAATCAGTAAAGGGAATCGAATTAGAAAAGTATTCTTCACCGGGATCCTTCTCCAATGTAAAACCTGTCTCCACTCTATTATTAATCTGCAACCGCCCTTTTAGCAATACCCTGTCTTTACCCCCTATATAAGCCGATGGGGTTGAATCGTTTTCTTCAACATATCCCTTTGCATTCTGAAAAACAGTTTGATACCGGCTCAACACAGTACCAGACAAATGCAAAACCTCCCCTTTAGAGGGAGACTCACCTACAAAGACAAAATGAACAAGGTGTCGAATTGTCTGATAATCCAACCCTTCCACAGCCTGCAATTCAAAAATCGTTTGCAAGGGACCATTTGAATAAATGTAATACAATATATTTTCAATTTGATAATCTGTCAGAAAGAACAAGGTCTCAAGATCTATTTTTGTTACTTCGTTAAGATTCATTGGATGCAAAGACAATTCCACTAAATCATCAATTAACTCCTCAAAGTTCATTTCAATGGTTTGCTTTTCTGCTATCGATTCAAGCATATCAGTAATAATCTTGTGTATAGATTCATCGCTTTGGGCACGAATCACATTCACAAATCCCGATAACCATATTAACAATATAAGAATCCTCATAGATGATAAATCTTATTTGGAACTACCAATGAAAAAGGACAGGCCAAAAGAAGAAGTCAGCCCTAAAATAGCATGGTGAACAAACCCCACATCAACCACAAGTGATTTATAATGAAACCCACCGCCAAAAGAAAAATTAACCGGTTTAGCACTAATTCCTGTGCGAACAAAAACATGATCTTTAAAATTAAATTGTACTCCGGATTTATACAATGGGGGATATTCCAATTCTTTTTCCAACTCGGCCAGAATCAGCACATGTGGATCAGCACTCCATTGAACACCTATACAAAATAAAGAAGGCAAATAGTAATCTGTTTCATAATGGCGAATAGTACCTTGTTCGGGATTTTGAACAAAAGCCGCCAAATGAATTGAAGATGAAGCCTTAATAACAACACCTGCTGAAGCATAAAAAGCATCAGCCAATTCAGCACCTTCAATCTGATGCGCCAGATAATTAAACTGGATACCTGCCGAAACTTTTGGCCCAAAGGACCGACTATATCCCAAACCGTATCTGCTTATCGAACTTTCATTAGAACCGCTTTGCAAAACAAGACCTGTCAATACTCCAAACTTATTTGGAAAATTAACAGTTGCAATGCGAGAACTTAAAACAGCTAGTTCAAATTTTCGCTGATAACTGATACCTGCGGATATTTTTTTCTGAAAGGCAAGATTAGCTACATTAGTCAAAACGGCCCAGTTGGAATGATCAAGGCTTCTGATCTGTCCGAGCGCCATATTCTGTGGCCCTATGATATTAACATCTTGCCCACAACAAACATTAGTCTGAAAAAAAAATAATGCACCGATTAACAGGGAGGTTAATAACTTCATAATTTATGGAATTAATCACCAGTCAATTATAAAGTTATTGGAGAAAAAAATAAAAGTCAATATTGACTAATAGACAGAATTTTAATATATATAAAACTGCCGGCGACATGCCGGCAGTTCCAATATTGTTATCATTAAAATCCAAACGTACATTACATACTAGTTGGTTTTAAAGTCAAATTTAACAGTCGCTAATTCTTCATTCGCTTCAGAAATCTTACCGGCCAAAGAAGCTTTGAAAGTTTTCACAGTCTCGTATACTTTAACATCCCCTGTACCTAGAATTTGTGCAGCCAAAATACCTGCATTCTGAGCTCCATCCAAACCTACTGTAGCGACAGGAATTCCCGGAGGCATTTGTAGAATTGATAAAATAGAATCCCATCCGTCAATTGAAATAGATGCTTTAATGGGTACTCCAATAACCGGAAGAGGTGTCAAAGCAGCGATAACGCCTGGCAAATGCGCAGCACCACCAGCACCGGCAATAATCACACGGATTCCACGATCATAAGCGTCCTTGGCAAAATCCAACACCTGGTCCGGTGTACGGTGAGCCGATAATGCATTCACCTCAAATGGAATTTTGAAATCATTCAATACCTTGGCAGCTTTTTCCATCACCCCTAAATCTGAGGTGCTACCCATGATAATACTAACTTTCGGTTGCATAATGATTGATTTATTAGAATTATATTACAGTTTTACTTTAAATCTACAGCATATCGCCAAGCCAAAACTAATAAGTTACAAATAAAAACGGATGATATTTCGTATTTTTTATACTTTTGCAGCTCGAAACGGGTAAAATGTATTAACTGACAAAACATCTTTATCGGGTAATTGGTTAATATAGAGTTATTAATAATCAATTCTCAGGTATTTTGTCAACAAAAAGTAAATTAGGGATGAGTCGTGTTAAACTATTAGACAGAGAATTTGAATTATCCATTCCGGAAGAAAAGCTTCTAAAAGCTGTTGATCAGATAGCAGAAAAAATGAACCGCGATTTAGAAGGAAAAAATCCTTTAATGATATGCGTATTGAACGGCTCATTCATGTTTGCATCCGATTTGATGAAACGAATCGATGTGCCGTGCGAAATTAGCTTCGTGAAACTTTCCTCATACGAAGGCACAGGTACTACCGGCAAAATCAAACAACTCATCGGTTTAAATGAAGACATTAAAGGTCGCACTGTGGTTCTGCTAGAGGACATTGTTGATACTGGATTAACAATTGCCAATACCGTGAAACAGGTTTCTGAAATGGGACCGGCTGAGGTAAAAGTAGCCACGCTGTTATTTAAGCCGGAAGCATGTAAAAAAGAAGTAACGCTTGATTACGTAGGATTGGAAATACCGAATGATTTTATTGTTGGGTACGGCTTGGACTATGACGGATATGGGCGTAACTTAAAGAATATTTATACAGTTGTAGAATAACACCAAACCACCATAGTTTAAAATTTAATAGAAAGAGACACATGCTCAATGTTGTAATTTTCGGTCCTCCAGGATCCGGAAAAGGTACGCAAAGTCAAAAAATTATTGAGAAATATGGATTAACCCATATTTCAACAGGTGATTTATTGAGACGCGAAATACATACAAATACCCACTTGGGGGTTATAGCCAAGAGTTACATTGACAGAGGAGAGTTGGTGCCCGATGAAACGATCATCGAAATGTTGGATCACTTTATGGATAACCTTCCTAAGGTAAAAGGAATTATCTTTGATGGATTTCCTCGCACAGTTATTCAGGCAGAGGCTTTTCAAAAGATGTTGAAGAACAATAACACTTCTCTCTCTGTGATGCTGAATCTGGAAGTAGATCGCCAGGAGTTAATTGACCGCTTATTATTACGTGGTGAAACATCCGGTCGCTCAGATGACAACCTGGAAACCATCACCAAGCGCTTAGAAGTATATGAAAATCGAACGAGTCCGGTTATTTCTTTTTACAAAGAAGTAAAATTATACCAAGCGATTAAAGGCATGGGCAGCGTTGATGAGATCTTCCAAGGCATTTGCACAGTGCTGGATAAACATTTAGAACAATAATATTATAATAGCAACAAAGCCACGATAATGACACAATTGTCGTGGCTTTTTATTAAAAACTTACAGTCATGGCCGGTTCCAATTTTGTAGACTATGTAAAGATTTTCTGTCGATCAGGAAAAGGAGGCGCAGGATCTGCTCACCTCAGACGCGAGAAGAGTGAAGCCAAGGGGGGGCCTGATGGTGGTGATGGCGGTCGCGGTGGTCATGTCATTATGCGCGGAAATTCCAATTTCTGGACCCTTCTGCACCTTAAATACAAACGCCATATTTTCGCCGGACATGGTGGATCCGGTGGAAAACAAGGTTCTTTTGGTGCTGACGGAGACGATATAATCATTGAAGTACCACTGGGAACGGTGGCTAAAGATGCTGAAACAGGCGAAATATTGTACGAAATCACCGAGCATGATCAAGAACTAATTTTAACAAAAGGTGGAAAAGGCGGCCGTGGAAATATGCACTTTAAAACGTCCACCAACCAAACACCACGCTATGCCCAACCAGGTGAATTGGGTATTGAAACGGCGGTGATTTTAGAATTAAAAGTACTGGCCGATGTGGGATTAGTGGGTTTCCCAAATGCCGGAAAATCCACCTTATTATCCGTTGTTTCGGCCGCAAAACCGGAGATAGCCGACTACGCATTTACCACTTTAGTGCCCAATTTAGGAATTGTACAGTATCGCGATCACAAATCATTTGTGATGGCTGATATACCAGGGATCATTGAAGGTGCCAGCGAAGGTAAAGGACTGGGGCTTAGATTTCTCCGCCACATTGAGCGTAATTCCATCTTACTCTTTTTAATCCCCGCCGATGCGGATGACATCACTAAAGAATACAACATTCTGCTGAATGAACTAAAAGTTTACAATCCCGAACTCCTTGATAAGAGCCGTCTGTTGGCCATATCAAAATCGGACATGTTGGACGCAGAGCTCCAGGCGGAAATTGAACAGGACTTACCGGACCTACCATATGTTTTTATATCTTCGGTGGCCAATTATGGCATTACCGAATTAAAAGACATGATATGGAAGGAGATATTGGCTTCCAACAAGGAACTGTAGAGCGTTTAACGACTTATCAAACCAAACACGACGAATGGCAGGCACAACTGTCAAAACTAAAGCATAAATTCCAGTTGGTTAGTTGGGTCAGGCTGGCGGTATTCATTGCCGCCTTTTCGCTGCCCTTCATCCTCGCCGAGCCCTGGTCAGGCTTATTCTTAATAGTCTTTGGCGTATTCATCACCGCTTTCAGTATACTGGTTAAGTACGCCTTAAACTTAGATTATCAAAAACGCTACGCTCAGAAAAGACTCAATCTGATTCAAACAGAACTGAACGGTTTAGAGGATCGTTGGCAAGATATGCCTGAAGGAGATGAATACATTGATGCAGATCACGATTTCGTACATGACCTGGACCTTTTTGGAAAGGGCTCGCTGTTTCAATTTATCAATCGTACGGCCACCAAACGAGGCGAACGAAAGCTCGCCGAGAAGCTAAAATCACTGGCTCTCAATCGAGAGACCATCCTTAATAAACAAGCAGCCATTTCTGAATTAGCCAAGGCTGTTGATTTCAGGGAACGTTTTTATGCCTTGGGGGCCATCACAGAAGATGAAAATAAAAAAAACCGGGAGATAAAACCCGAAGAAATACCTGATCTAAGATTTATCACACCTTTTTGGAAAATCATCATCCTGGCGTTTCCAATTCTGTTTGTGGCTTCGGTTATCGGCGCTTTAGCTGAACTAACTTCACCATCGCTAATTACATTACTCTTCCTGACCGGACTAGGCATTACAGGCACACATTTGGCCAAAGTCAATGCGATACATACCAAAGTATCTTCACTCGGTGATTATATCAAACGCTACAGCCAACTCATCTCTTTAGTGGAAGAGATGCCGTTTCAGGCCAAAATATTAACCGACCTGAGAAAACGTATGGCCTGCCAGGATGATCTGGCCTCCCTCATTGTAAAAAAACTCGGGCGCTTACTCAACCTTTTAGACCAACGAATGAACATGCTGCTAGGTATTGCTTTCAATGGCCTGTTCTTATGGGATTTACTAATCTGCCTGGGTATCCGTAAGTGGTATTCCAAATATGGCTCGCAATTACACCAGTGGTTTTTAGTGTTGGAAGAGCTTGAATCATTGAATAGTTTGGCCACCTTCAATTATAACTATCCACACTACGCATTACCCACCATGGATGACAACACCGTTCTGGAAGCCAATGCACTGGGTCATCCGTTAATTCCGGCTGAGGAACGTATTTCAAATGATTTCTTTATCAATCACGATAAACGCATAGGTGTAATTACGGGGGCCAACATGGCCGGCAAGAGCACCTTTTTGCGAACAGTAGGTGTCAACCTGGTGCTGGCTGGTAATGGTGCAGCAGTAACAGCCACCTCTTTTAAATATCGCCCCATGCGCTTTATGACCAACATGCGGGCCATTGATAATTTGTTGAAACATGAATCCTATTTCTTCTCAGAGCTAAAACGACTTCAAGCCATTGTGGAAGAATTACAAAAAGAAGGGCAATTGTTTTTTATTTTAGATGAAATACTGAAAGGCACGAACTCTCACGACAAAACAACCGGCTCCATGGCACTTGTAAAGAGACTACTGGAGCTAAACGGTTATGGCCTGGTAGCCACCCACGACCTGGAGTTGGGACAACTGGCCAAACAATATCCGGGTAAAGTTTTCAACAACTGTTTTGAAGTCACCTTTAATGCCGACGACCTTCAATTTGACTACAAATTACGCGAAGGCATCACCCAAAGTCATAACGCCTCTTTTTTGATGCGCAAGATGAAACTCATACCATAAAAGGCACCCACTGCTGGTCGAGTCAATTGAATGACATTCAGTTTTTATCGACAAAAGGGCGAACCGATACCAACAGCAAGCAAAGCCAACAAAACGCGGGCGAACTCTTCCAAACCACAGCAATAAGCTCGTGAAGGCCGGCGAAGCGCAACAAACCCGGGCGAACACCACCCCAACCGGGTAAAGGTGCTTTTCGCTCCGGTCAGGTAGCATTTCGCTCCGGTAAGAGACCTTTTCGCAGCAGTGAGCCTATCCTTCGCCGCGGTAAAACACATTGCGCGATAGTATTGCACCATTTCGCTGCGGGGGGAAGCAATTCGCTCCGGTCAGGTAACCTTTCACTGCGAGGAGAAGCTGTCCGCTCCTGTCATGTAACGGTTCGCAGCTGTTGGAAGCCCTTCGCCGGCGCCAACAACAAAACCGCTTCCATTTCATCCCATGCAACCCCTACCAATGCAATTTCCCCGGCCTGAAACCCGGTTCGCTGTTAATATCCCGATCCGGCTTAACAATTGGGAAAGAATATCCCTTTAGAGATTAGGCCCTAACACAAAATCCACCATTGTTGATAAAGAAATTACCATACATTTCACCTTTTCGCTATATTTGGGAGGTTTTTTCAAAAACAGGGAGGACTTCACTTTTCCAATAACTTTATTTAGTATTAGAATATGCAGAGTAGTCAAAACACCCAGAACTATTCAGAAGATGCTATCCGAACGCTTGACTGGAAGGAACACATCCGCAAGCGTCCGGGTATGTATATCGGTAAATTAGGTGATGGTACCTATGCCGATGATGGAATATATGTGCTGTTGAAAGAGGTGATGGATAATTCCATCGATGAATACATGATGGGCCACGGTAAAAAAATAGATGTAACAGTTGAAGAAGGACGTGTGACGGTGCGTGATTACGGGCGTGGCATTCCGCTGGGCAAAGTCATTGATGTGGCATCTAAAATGAACACCGGGGCGAAGTATGACTCCAAAGCCTTTAAAAAATCTGTCGGATTAAACGGAGTGGGTATTAAAGCTGTGAATGCCTTGAGTATCGACTTCATCGTAGAGGCTTTCCGCGAAGGGCAATCCAAACGTGTTGAATTCAGTTGCGGAGAGGTTGTTACGGAGCATGATCTGCAAGCTACTCATGAAGGTAACGGAACATTTATTGAATTTCTTCCGGATAGTGCCGTTTTTGAGACCTTTAAGTTTCAGGACGAATACATCGATGCACTTTTAAAGAATTATACCTATCTGAATAAAGGGCTGGTCATTAACTTCAACGGGAAAGTATTCCAAAGTAAAAATGGATTGCTGGATTTGTTGCATGAAAACATGTCGGCGCCTGAGCTATACCCCATCATTCACCTGGTGGATGAAGATCTGGAGATTGCCATCACCCATGGTAATCAATATGGCGAGGAGTATTATACTTTCGTGAACGGACAGCATACGACTCATGGAGGTACCCATCTGATTGCTTTCCGTGAAGCCATTGTGAAAACCATCCGTGATTATTACAATAAGAATTTTGACATCTCCGACATCCGTACGGGCATTATTGCGGCGGTGAGTATCAAAATTGAAGAACCGGTTTTTGAATCGCAGACTAAAACCAAACTGGGCTCCAAAGACGTGGGCCCCAATGGTCCTTCGGTACGGAACTTCATGATGGATTTTGTCACTGAAAAACTGGATAACTTTCTGCACAAACATCAGGAAAGTGCCGATATCCTTTATCGGAAAATTCTTGACTCGGAAAAAGAACGTAAAGCGATTTCCGGTATTAAGAAACTGGCACGTGAGCGAGCTAAAAAAGTAAGCCTGCACAATAAAAAATTACGTGATTGCCGGGTTCATTTTACCTCAAATAAAGAATTGAAACTGGAGAGTTCGCTTTTTATTACAGAGGGAGACTCGGCCAGTGGTTCCATCACCAAAGCACGAAATGTAAATACACAAGCGGTGTTTAGTTTGAAGGGTAAACCCTTAAATTCCTACGGTCTGACACGTAAAGTGGTGTATGAAAACGAAGAGTTTAACCTGTTGCAGGCAGCTCTTGACATTGAAGAAGGATTGGAAACGTTGCGTTACAACCAGGTGATTATCGCCACCGATGCCGATGTGGATGGCATGCACATTCGCTTGCTGCTAATTACTTTTTTCTTGCAATTTTTCCCGGAATTGGTTAAAAATGGTCATCTCTATATCTTACAAACCCCGCTTTTCCGGGTCCGTAATAAGAAAAAAACCATCTATTGTTATTCGGATGAGGAGCGTCAGAAGGCCATAAAGAAACTAGGCACCAAACCAGAAATAACCCGATTTAAAGGTCTTGGTGAGATTTCGCCCGATGAGTTTAAATATTTCATTGGCGAGGACATTCGTTTGGAACCGGTGCGTATTAAACGCGAAGTAGCCATCAAAGATCTATTGGAGTTTTACATGGGTAAAAATACACCCGACAGACAGAATTTTATCATTAACAACTTGGTTGTTGAAGAAGACTTGGTGGAATAATTAAAGCAAATTGTTAAAGCGGCATGAATATCGACGAAAACAACAATACAGAACCTAACAATAACGATAAGCCGGAGGACAAAGAAAATCAGCCGGCAGAAGCCCTTCCTGTTTGGGATGTGGATGAAACCAAAGTGACCCACTTGTCAGGGATGTACAAAGAATGGTTTTTGGATTACGCCTCTTATGTGATCCTTGAACGGGCTGTGCCTTACATCAATGATGGTTTAAAGCCGGTGCAACGCCGTATTCTTCATGCCATGCGCCGGATGGATGACGGACGTTACAACAAAGTGGCCAATATCATTGGTTTTACCATGCAATTTCACCCCCACGGGGATGCCTCTATTGGTGATGCCCTGGTTCAATTGGGTCAAAAAAACCTGTTGATTGATTGTCAGGGTAACTGGGGTAACGTTTTCACCGGTGACCGTGCTGCTGCAGCGCGTTACATTGAAGCCCGACTGACAAAATTTGCCCAGGACGTTGTTTTTAATCCCAAAACAACCGAATGGAAACAGTCCTATGATGGACGTAATCAGGAACCGGTGACGCTTCCTGTGAAATTCCCGCTATTGTTAGCTCAAGGCGTTGAGGGCATCGCGGTTGGGTTAGCCTCAAAACTATTACCTCATAACTTCAATGAGTTGATCGATGCGTCCACGGCTTACCTGAATGGAGAAACGTTCGAATTATATCCCGATTTTCCAACCGGGGGTATGATGGATGCGTCGCGTTACAACGATGGATTACGCGGAGGCGCTGTAAAAGTGAGAGCTAAAATCAGCAAGGTGGATAGTAAAACCTTGATGATTTCAGATATCCCTTTTGGACGAAATACCACTTCATTGATCGAATCTATTTTAAAAGCCAATGATAAAGGCAAAATCAAGATTAAAAAGATTGATGATAATACCGCTGAAAATGTGGAGATATTGGTGTACCTGCCAAGCGGTGCGTCACCTGATAAAACCATCGATGCGCTGTATGCGTTCACGGATTGTGAATTATCTATCTCGCCCAATGCTTGTGTCATAAAAGATAAAAAGCCTTATTTCATTGGGGTTAGTCAGATACTGAAAGAAAATACCGATTACACCGTTCATCTGTTGACCCGCGAATTGGAGATTCGTAAAGGGGAGTTGGAAGATTCCTGGCACTTTTCATCGTTAGAACGTATTTTCATCGAGCATAAAATATACCAACGCATTGAAGAATGTGAAACCTGGGAGGCGATCATTCAAACCATTGACCATGGACTGGAACCGTTCAAACCAGCTTTACGCCGTGAGGTAACCCGTGATGATATTGCCAAACTGACCGAATTAAAAATTAAGCGGATCTCTAAGTTTGATGCAAAAAAAGCAGACGAATACATTGCCTCTTTAGAGGAAGAGATGGAGCAGATCGATTATCACCTGGAGAACATTATTCCTTACTCACTCAATTACTTCAAACGCATCAAGAAAGCATATGGCAAGAATCATCCCAGGATGACTGAAATACGTAGCTTCGCCAACATTGAAGCCACTAAAGTAGTGGTGAAAAATGAGAAGCTATACATTAACCGGGAAGATGGCTTTATTGGGACAGGCTTGAAAAAAGATGAATACGTTTGTGATTGTTCCGATATTGATGACGCGATTTTATTTTATAAAGATGGCCGCTACCTCATCACCAAGATACAGGAAAAAGCCTTTGTGGGTAAAAACATCATCCACATAGCCGTCTTTAAGAAAAATGATAAACGCACCATCTATAATGCTGTATACCGTGATGGGGCCAGTGGCAATACCTATATGAAGCGATTTGCAGTAACCGGTGTCACACGTGATAAAGAATACATCGTTACGCAAGGAACGGAAGGGACGAAGCTTTATTATTTCAGTGCCAACCCCAATGGGGAGTCTGAAATCCTGAAGATCATGCTCAAACCGAAAGCGCGTATTCGAAATGTGGTGTTCGATGAGGATCTGGGCAAGTTGGCTATCAAAGGACGAAGTGCCATGGGTAACATACTCACCAAGCATGAAATCCATAAGATTGTATTCCGCCGTAAAGGGGAATCAACGCTGGGTGGCCGGAAGATTTATTTTGAGCCGGAAACGTTGCGCCTGAATGCCGATAGTCGGGGTAAATTCCTGGGTGAATTCCATGGCGGTGACCAAATATTGGTCGTTACCAAAAATGGAGAATACTTCCAGACCAGCTACGATTTAAGCAATCATTACGAAGATAATATCCTCATCATTGAAAAATACGATCCCAACACCGTTTGGTCTGCTGTATATTTTGATGCCGAGCAAGATTATTACTACGTGAAACGTTTCCAAATTGAACCGTCTACAAAAATTCAGCGATTCATCGGTGACCATCCGAAATCACACCTGGTGAAAATGATGCATCTGAATTTTCCACGACTGGAAGTAAAGTTTGGAGGGGATGATAGACTAAAAGAAAAGCTCATTGTAGAAGTAGCCGAGTTTATCGGTGTGAAGAGTTATAAAGCCAAAGGAAAACGGTTAACGACGCTTCAAGTAGCTAAGATACATGAACTGGAGCCCATTGTGACGGATGAGCCCAAACCTGAAAATGATGTTCAGGATGAGAATCAGATAGAGGAAGATGATAAAAACCAGATGGAACTGGAATTTTAAATACCTATAAATCCCGTCCTCAGCGACGGGGTTTATTAACACCAATAGTTTTTCAGCACTACCTAATCCATGGTTGTGGCACATGATATTTTTGAGATGGAAATAAAGCGAGTATTTCTGATTGGATTTATGGGAAGTGGCAAATCCACCCTCGGACGTCGTCTGTCAACAGAGATGGGATGGCCATTTTCGGATTTAGATGATCTGTTTGAAAAGAAGTATCAGACCACCATTGAAAATTATTTTAAAACATTCGGTGAAGAAGCCTTTCGCAAAGCCGAACAACAAGTTCTTCAGGAGGTTTTAAACGAAGATAAAATCATCATTGCCACAGGGGGCGGCACGCCATGTTTCTACGACAATATGGAACAGATGAATGCCCATGGTTTATCCATCTACCTGAAATTATCGGTGAACACCCTGGCACAGCGATTAGGAGGCCGACGACAGGTGCGCCCATTAGTAAAAGGCAAATCAGGTGAAGAGTTAATCAATTTCATCACTGAGAAGCTGGCCGAACGCGAGCATCATTATGAGAAAGCAAATGTGGTAGTAGATGCAGAAGTTCTCGGTGTGGAAGGTTACATTAAAATCATAGAAGCATCCGGTTCACTGATGGAATAAA
>JAEINY010000064.1 GCA_016342595.1 Marinilabiliaceae bacterium | reverse complement strand
ATTACCAGAAATTTTAATAATTCGTTTAATTAGCGTAATTCGCGGTTTAAAGAAAAAATTTATTTGATTGGAAGCAAAGTAAAATAATTACTTGAATTTAGAATTTGAAGCACTAGGTTGAAGACGCAGGTAGCAAGATTCTAATATTGCATAGATTGTATCCTGCCCCAAAAACAAATTATACCCCTTTAATCAGAACATTCAGTATCCCAATAAAAAACCCGCCAATCAGCAGAAAGGCGGGTTTTATTGTATTGTTACGGCGTTTGATTTACTCGGTCAAATCGTAGCCCATCTCTTTTCCTTTTTTAGTAGCCGGTATGCCTTCTTTCATCCATACTGGCATTGGTTTCCCCTTCAGGTAATGATCGAAAAACTGCATCATGCGAATACTTAAATCTTTGGAATTCGCACGACGCGTCAGGTTATGTTCTTCGTTATTATACACCAACATCCAGACCGGTTTATTCAATCGACGTAGTGCCATGAAATACTCAATTCCCTGATACCACGGCACTGATCCGTCATTGTCGTTGTGCATAATTAAAAGTGGTGTTTCCACTTGTGGGGCAAAAAATACCGGCGAGTTTTCGATATACTTATTGGTGCGCTCCCACAGTGTTCCACCAATACGGCTTTGGGTATTTTCATACTGAAACATACGGCTCATACCTGTTCCCCAACGGATGCCACCATACGCACTGGTCATATTACTTACCGGAGCACCGGCCATACCCGCTTTAAATAAGTTGGTACGCGTCACCAGATGCGCCACCTGGTAACCACCCCAGCTCTGTCCCTGGATAGCCATGTTTTCGCGATCTACAAACTTAAACTGATCTACCATGGATAAGGCACCACTCACGATCGCTTCATAAGCACACAACCCCGGATCCCCTTCACGGTAATAGATATCCGGCACAAACACCACATAATCATTACTGGTATACATGGTCCAGTTAATCGTTGATCGACTCGGACGCGGACTATAGTAACGGTGCATCCGATCAGAACAACGCTCATAAAAATAAATCACCATTGGGTATTTCTTGTTGGGATCCATGTTTTCAGGAGTCACCAACAACCCCTGGTGATCCAAGCCATCGGAAGCCACCCAGTCCACCAACTGAATATTACCCCATTTATAATCCTTCTGCTGCGGGTTGGTATTACTGATTACTTTTGACGATGAAAACGTATGATCGGTCACTTGCAACTCGGGATACTCTTTAAATGTAGATTTTTTCCATACAAACAGATCAGCCGATTTGGCTTTCAAAGGATTGTATACATTGAAATCACCCATCATAATCTGACTCAACCCGTTTCTATCCAGCTTATACAACCCGGACTGCTTGGTTTGAGTATTAAAGGCACGCAACAATACACCTTCTTTCAGGTTGATGGCCTTTTCATCTTTATCCAATCGCACATATCTGAACTCGGTTGTATGCTTACGGCCTTCTTCATTGGTAAGACAAACAGGTGTTTTCTTTCCGGCCAGATCCAGTTTCCAGATGTCATAACGATCGTACACAATAACCGATTTCATATCGGTGGTAAAATCTAATATGCCATATGCATAGGGCTCATTGGGAGTATCGTGTAACTCATCTGCCAAAGGCACTTCAATGCCTTTACTTAAAAGAGCCTTTACATCCGTTTGCACATTCTTAGCGTAGTAATTACTGTCAGCCGGTTCGTAATACACAAACCACTTGCCATCGGGAGATAATTCACTGGTGCGGTATTGTTCCTTCTTCAGAAGTTTTTTCGTTCCGGTGGTCACATCTACCAAATAAATATCAGACGCCCATTTGGAAGTCCAGGAAGCAGTTATTTTATAAGGGCTCTCGTCGTAACCCAAGGCTACATTTAAGTCGCCTTTTTCCTGAATAGAAACACGGGGTAATTCAGGTGATTCCAATTGTACCAATTTATTCTCTTTAAGAATGTAGGTACACAAATACGCCCGATCCTTCACTTTACCCAAACGTTTTTTCTGCATGGGTTGAATTTCTGCTTCTTTCCAGTGCCATACATCTACATGTACCTTCTCGTCTTTGGTTAAGGTATCTTTGGGTGCTTCCTGCGGACGATTACCGGCTCCAAAGAATAACTTATCCCCACTCTTTGAGAAGAACAAGCTGCCTTTGGTCAGAACAGACCACGCAGATGGTAAATCAGCATGTAACGTATCCACAATCATTCGTGGCGTCTTTAACTTATCGGCATAATGATACAGGCGATACACTTTTGTTTTTGCCGTATCCGGCGAAAATAGATAAGCACATTGATCACCCGAGTATGCAGTATTTAGTTTTTCGATTTTTCCCATGGATTTAAATAAGGTATCCACCTGCCATTTAGCCGCATCAAATTTCAACACGACTGATACTTCTGTTGTATCCCCAATACTTTGCACCACATATGCACGCTTACCATTATCTGCCACATCATAATGCGTCACTTTTTCGAGGCACAAACTATCTCCGGTTGAAGGTCGATAAAACACCAAAGGCGTCCCTTTTGATTGGAAGGATTTTTTCTTCTTGTCCTTCTTCGTTTCTTCCTCCTTTTTTTCCGCTCTCTCTTCGGCTTCAATATTTGCTTCGGCCGTATCCTTTTTTGCTTCTTTCTTTTTCAGCTCCTTATCCATAAGAATGGCTAACCAGTCGCCGCCTTCTTTAGATACACTGTATTTCTTTATGTCAGCATATGTTTTAACCGCTCCATTGGACAGGTTTCGTACATACAAAGTGTCTTTCGGAAACTTATCCTTTTTTACTTTTTTTAATTCCAACTGCCGAACGGTGTCCTTTTGCGCTTTAATCTGAAAAGCCCAAAAATTTCCATCTGCAGAAAAAGATGCCGTTTTTCCACGTGCAATGGAATCTAATGTTTCATTTTGAACGTCATAGAGGTAAATAAAACCATCTCCATCCTGGGGATTGATCTCATAGGAGACCCATCTCCCATCATCGGACAGTACATATTCTGACAAGCTTTTCCAGCCATCATACACCGAGAAATCAAGTGGCTTTTTACCATCCGCCAAAACTAATAACGGTAAAACCCATAAAAACAGGGCCAGTAGATAAGTTTTAAATGTGTGTTGTTTCATTATATAACAAATTGATTATTTCGCAATAACATCTTAATCCATTTCCTTTCAAGGGGCTGAAGATAACAATTCAATAAAGAAACGTCCCCCTATTGGGAGTTGTTCAACAACATATAGACACCTAACCGACTCACTACCCTACAGTATAAAATCGTTCGTCCTATCTGGAAAGAGAAATACAGCCAATCCGAAGCTTCTCTGTTTTAAGCTGGCTGAGAACTAAATTCATCACAACTAACTCGCAAAAATTTAAACAAACGATAGGAGGAAATTTCTATTTGGTAAATGAGACTCTCTGTCCAGGCAGAAAATAGAAATCAAAAGCCTACCTCACCGAAGGGATAAAAAAAGGGCATCCCCAATCAGAGATGCCCTTTCTAAAATATTATTTGCCGGATTATGATCCCAATGTAGCGACCATAACAGCTTTAATGGTATGCATACGGTTTTCAGCCTGGTCAAATACAATAGAAGCAGGTGATTCAAATACATCCTCAGTTACTTCCATGCCATCTAATCCAAACTTCTGGAAAATTTCCTCACCCACTTTTGTTTCGCGGTTGTGGAAAGCAGGTAAACAATGCAAGAATTTGCAATTTGGATTACCTGTGAATTCCATTGTCTTCGCATTGATTTGGTAAGGGCTCAATACTTCGATACGCTCTTTCCAAACTTCATCCGCTTCACCCATTGATACCCAAACATCAGTATATAAGAAATCACAACCTTCTACACCTGCTTTTACATCATCCGTAATAGTGATGGTAGCACCAGTTTGCTCAGCAATCTCTTCACATCTTTTCACCAATTCAGCATCGGGCTGCAATGATTCAGGACCTACGATACGCACGTCCATACCCATGATCGCACCACCGACTAACAAGGAGTTAGCCATGTTGTTACGGGCATCACCCAGATAAGCATAAGATACCTGATTCAAAGGAATACTGGAATGCTCCATCATGGTTAAAAAGTCAGCCAAAATCTGAGTCGGGTGGAATTCGTCAGTTAAACCATTCCATACAGGCACGCCTGCATACTCACCTAACTCTTCAACGATCTTCTGACCATAACCACGGTACTCAATACCATCGTACATACGGCCCAACACGCGAGCGGTATCTTTCATCGACTCTTTATTACCTATCTGCGATCCTGAAGGACCTAAATAAGTGACGTGAGCACCTTGATCCAACGCTGCTACTTCAAATGCACAACGTGTACGCGTAGAAGACTTCTCAAAAATCAATGCTATGTTTTTACCGGTCATACGAGGTTGCTCGATACCAGCATATTTAGCTGCTTTTAAATCTTGAGCAAGTTTTAATAAAAACTTCATCTCTTCCTGAGAAAAATCCAACAATTTCAGGAAATTACGGTTTTTCAAATTGAAAGCCATTCTTCTTTTATTTTATAGGTTATTTAACATTATCGTATTTACGCATATCCGCGTTATCATATTCCTTGGTAATCTTCGTTCCGTATGATTTATCTTCCAGTTTTTTGGACTCGGTAATCACACTCATTTCGCCTCCGCCTTCAACAAACTGAAGGGCAGCATTGATTTTTGGTGCCATACTTCCTTCGCCAAAGGTACCAGCTTCTAAGTAATTTTTGGTATCATTGATGTCCAAAAATTCCAAGACTTTTTGATCCGGTTTACCAAAGTTAGCATAAACAAATGGTACATCCGTCAGAATGTAAAAACGATCGGCTTTAATCTGACGTGCTAACACAGAGGATGCTAAATCCTTATCGATGACTGCTTCAGCCGGCCGCAAATCCCCTTTTTCATCATAATACACAGGTATACCACCACCACCAACCGCAATCACAATGGTTCCCTGACGTGCGTTTTTCTCCACTACTTCCCAGTTCATGATGTCCTTAGGCTGAGGTGAAGGCACCACACGCCGATAGCCACCATTTTCTTTCTGCTCTTCTTTAAATACCCATTTCTTTTGGGCTGCTAATTTATCAGCTTCTTCTTTGGATACCATTTTACCAATCCGCTTGGTTGGATTTTTAAACGCCTTATCATTGATATCTACCTCTACAGTGGTCATCAATGTCAACACATTTCTTTTGATACCATGTTTTTTCAAAACATTTTTCAGAGCACGCTCAATCATGTATCCGATACCACCCTGTGAGTCTGCCACACACACATCCAATGGCATTTGCGGAATGTTATACATTTGCTCACCGGCATCGTTACGCATTACGATATTACCTACTTGCGGTCCGTTTCCGTGTGAAATCACCACATTGTATCCTTCCTTCAACAAGAATATAATATTCTCCAGGGTATCGGTTGTATTTTGCTCTTGTTCGTCAATAGTACCAACCTGGTTGGCTCTTAACAAGGCGTTTCCGCCAAGAGCAATAACTGCTAATTTGCTCATAGACTCTTCTTTAATTAAAGATTACTTGGTTATTATTATTTAGGTCTTCTTAAACGCGATATAACGACTTTTTAAATACGCAACAAATGATTTTAATCATCGGTTTCATAATGCCAGTATTGTCAAGGCTATTCACAGGATGATATTTAAACAGTAGCCTGATCAGCTTGTTATTTTTGACAAAACACAGGTTTTCCCTTATGAAGAAGGTATCATCACATTGGGAATCTTATTACTTTTGGCACCGAACATTCTCCACAAATGTGAGGGAAACAACCAGACATGATAAAAGATTTACTCCTATTCGTTATTGTATTGTTCGTCCTATCCAGTTGCAATTTGGACAACAGCTCATCCAAAAATGAGGGGATAGTGACCTATGCAATAGAATATCCACATCAAGCCGATCAAAAAGGATTTACTGCTTTTTTGCCGAGTGAATTGATCACCTATTATAAAGATGATCATTTTAAACTGAAATTTAAGAGTGAATTCAACATCTATAACCTGGAGTTTATCTCCCGATCGCAAGGCGACAGCTGCTTTACGCTATTTAAGATCTTCGATAAAAGACTCTTTTATGCCATGGGTCAAAATGAAGAACTTTTTCTTTTTAATGACTTAGGCCCCTCTGATCTCGTCATTTTTAATGATTCAACTAAAATCATTGCCGGTATCAACTGCACCAAAGCGATGTTACAGTTTGAAGATACATCTGCTCCGGATATTGAAATTTATTTCTCGGAAGAAATAAATATATCGCGCCCAAACCGACACTCCCCTTTTTCGCAGGTACCCGGTTTAATGTTGGAGTTTAGCATGGAATATCAGAATATGCACATGCAAATTAAAGCCCAAAACGTAAGCTTAAAAAAAATCGACAGTCAGGAATTTCATTTACCCGATTCCTATAAAAAAACCAAACAGGATGAAATAAAAGACTTAGTACTGACGTTACTTCAATAGTTTAAAGATCATTACTTCTTTACCCCCATTAAACGATTAAAGAAATTAAACTTTTCCTCAGTTTTAGGAAGGGCTTTTATTATTTTTGTTGTCGAATCTCATAGAGACAATCCGAAGACGTATGGCCAAAAAGAAAAAAACAAGCAAACCACCCAAAGTACCATTTACACAAAAAATCAACCGTTGGATCGACGGCCTTAAAGAGTTTAAGTTGCGCTTTATCAGCGGGATTCTAACAGTGGGCTTTGCCTTCTATTTACTGTTGGCTTTCTTCTCTTTTCTATTTACAGGTTTTGCCGATAAAAGTAAATTTGACTTAAACTGGTGGGATTTGGTACGAGATTCAGATATTACGGTTAAAAACTGGACCGGTAAAACCGGAGCTTATCTGGCCGACTCTTTCATTAACCAGGGAGTAGGTATTGCAGCTTTTGCCATTGTTGTGATTCTGTTCGTTTTGGGATTCCGCTTATTGGGCGCTCGCATTTTACCCTTTAAAAAAACCTTTCTGCATAGCTTTTTCATCACCATTTGGTTATCGGTTACCATGGGATTCTTGTTTATCTCAAGTACAGATGATCAATTTTTATTGCTTGGCGGTACACATGGATTCTTTATTAGCAAGTGGCTACAAGCTGCCATAGGCTTGGTTGGTACTGCTATTGTTATTATAACCGGATTAATCATTTATTTATCTGTGACATTTGAACGGTTTTATCGCTTGATGAAAAGTGGATTTCCTAAAAAGGAAACGGCCACTAGCGAAAAAGACAATGCGTATCAAGAATCAACCACTGAGGTGGCAGCACCCCTCGTATCAGAACCGCAAAACAATAGCATTGAAGAAAAAACAGAACCCGAACCTGAAGTAATAGTTTCCCAACCGAATATTGAACCGGTTTCAGAGCCCTCCCTTAAAATTGAAGAGGGACAAGAAAAACAAGAACTTTCCATTAGTCAGGGTCAGGAGATCGAATTCTCACCCCAGGTGGATCCCAATTCAGAAGCTGCCAATGATGAATTCGATTTGAATTTAACCATTGAAAAACATCACGAAGATGAAGATAGCTTTGACGATACTAACAATGAACCGTTAGGGGATTATGACCCCACCCTGGACTTATCATCCTACCAATTACCTACCCTGGAGTTATTGGAGGATCATCAAGGCGGTGCCGGAGAAGTAGGTGAAGAGGAACTGATAGCCAATAAGAATAAGATTGTTAAAACACTGGAAGATTATAAAATCCAGATTAAAAACATAAAAGCCACCGTTGGGCCAACCATTACACTGTATGAAATTGTACCAGCACCCGGTGTACGAATCTCCAAAATTAAAAACCTGGAAGATGATATTGCGTTGTCATTGGCTGCACTGGGTATACGGATTATTGCCCCAATACCAGGACGTGGAACCATTGGTATTGAAGTTCCCAACTCCGAAGCAGAGATTGTTTCCATGCGTTCCATTATTTCAGCTAAGAAATTTCAACATACCAAATATGAATTGCCCATTGCTTTGGGAAAAACCATTTCCAACGAAACCTTTGTGGTGGATTTGGCCAAAGCACCACACATGTTGGTAGCTGGTGCCACCGGACAAGGAAAATCGGTGGGATTAAATGCCATTATCACATCTCTACTATACAAAAAACACCCTTCGCAATTAAAATTTGTGATGGTTGATCCTAAGAAAGTGGAACTTAATATCTACTCCAAGATTGAGCGTCACTTTTTAGCAAAAATGGGTGATGATGATGATGCCATCATCACAGATGTGCAAAAAGTAGTGAATACCCTCAACTCGCTCACCATTGAAATGGATGATCGATATGAGCTATTGAAGTCAGCTCATGCCCGAAACATTAAAGAGTACAACCATAAGTTTGTGAAGCGGCAGCTGAATCCGGAGAAAGGACATCGTTTCCTACCTTATATTGTGGTGATCATTGATGAGTTTGCCGATTTGATCATGACAGCTGGTAAAGAAGTTGAAATGCCCATTGCCCGTATTGCCCAGCTGGCCCGTGCGGTTGGTATTCACATGATCATTGCCACCCAGCGGCCGTCAACAAATATTATTACTGGTGTGATAAAGGCTAACTTCCCAACGCGTGTAGCTTTTAAAGTAGCTTCGATGATTGATTCCAGAACCATTCTGGATTCACCGGGTGCCAACCAGTTAATTGGCCGTGGTGATATGTTGATTTCCCAAGGAAGTGATCTGGTACGGGTACAGTGTGCCTTTGTAGACACCCCTGAAGTAGAAAAAGTCACCGATTTTATTGGTCAACAAAAAGGATACACCTCTGCTTTTATGCTGCCCGATTATCACGGCACGGAAAGCAGTAATGAAGCCGGCGAAGTGGATCTGACTAAACGCGATCAGATGTTTGATGATGCAGCCCGGGTGGTGGTAGCCAATCAATCAGGGTCCACCTCACTCATTCAACGTCGATTCTCCATTGGCTATAATCGTGCTGGTCGTATCATTGATCAATTGGAAGCTGCCGGTATCGTGGGTCCTTTTGAAGGCAGTAAAGCCCGTCAGGTATTGGTGCCTGATGAAGTCGAACTGGAAAGAGTTTTAAGTCAATTTTAATAATTATCAATTTTGGAATAATTCTTGTTCCTTTGTGCCCAAAAAAAGGAGTCAAATAACCGAAATCAAGAAAAATATGAATATGAAACATAGCTTAATTTTATTCTTCACCTTTGCAATGGCCCTTTCTATACAAGCCCAGTCATCCGAAAAAGCAAAAGAAATATTAGACCAGGTTTCTTCGAAGACAAAAGCCTATCAAACCATCAAGGCTGATTTTTCCTTTGCCATGGAAAACTTGCAGGAAGAAATCAATGAAATATATGAGGGGAAAATCGTATTGAAAGGCAATAAGTATAAAGTATCATTAATGGATGTGGATTCATACTATGATGGAACGGCACTTTACACGCACATGATCGACGCAGAAGAAGTAAATGTATCCGAACCGGATCCAGGGGATGAAGAAACCCTGAATCCGGCAACCATATTCACTATTTACGAAAAAGGATATACCTTTAACTACATTGGTGAAGGCACTGCTGACGGTAAATCATGTCATGAGATTGACCTGTATCCGGAGAACAGAGATAAACCTTTCTCAAGAATTAAGTTATTAATTCTCAAAGATGAATTACAGTTGTATTCGCTTCGTCAGGTTGGCAAAGACGGTAATAACTATACCATAGTAGTGAAATCGATGCAGACCAATGATTCAGTAGATGATAAAGCCTTTACTTTTGATACCGCTGCCAATCCGGATGTTGATGTCATCGACATGCGATAATCCGGTGTAATAGCTAAACACAAGGATTCATTTCTGAAAAATATTACTTCAAATCCTGCTCTACCGCAGGATTTTTTGCTTGAAAAGCTTATGTTTTCACACATTTAGATATCAGCACTTGTAAATATCGTGTGGTGATAAAACTTAATGCCGTCATTACAGTTATATATGTATCGGATAAATCAATTAAAATGACTTTAATACTTGAATTTATAAACGGCCTGGCTGATCTGCTAAAGGCTATGTCGCCCTACCTATTATTAGGATTCTTTTTTGCCGGTGTATTGAAAGTATGGTTTCCGCAAAAATGGATTAACCGATACATGGGAAAAAGCTCCTGGCAATCGGTGGTTAACACAGCCATTTTAGGCATCCCTCTGCCCCTTTGTTCATGTGGCGTCATACCAACAGGAATCTCCTTTTACAGAAATGGTGCGTCTAAAGGATCCAGTGTTTCTTTCTTGATTTCCACACCTCAAACCGGGGTGGATTCATTAATGGTCACATACTCCCTTTTAGGCCTTCCTTTTGCCATAATAAGAATCATCGTTGCATTGATAACTGGTGTTATTGGCGGTGGTTTAACCAATCTAGTGGCTAAAAAGGATGAAGTGAATACTGCGCAAGCCGGTGTCGCCTGCGAATCTAAAAGGATAAAGTCAAAATCCGGCTTGTACCGTGTTTTTCACTATGGTTTTTATGAATTCTTAATGGACATTGCCAAATGGTTGGTTATTGGATTAATAATAGCCGGAATACTGGCTGTATTAATTCCGGATGATTTCTTCACCCAATATCTGGACAATGAACCATTGAGTATGTTAATGGTATTAGTAGCTTCTGTACCCCTCTATTTATGTGCAACGGCATCAGTACCCATCGCGGCTGTTTTAATGCTGAAAGGCTTATCACCTGGGGCTGCATTGGTATTGTTAATGGCCGGTCCGGCTACCAATGCTGCCACCATTACGGTTATTCGAAAAGTATTTGGTTCAAAAACACTATTCAGCTATTTGGGATCAATCATTGCGGGAGCTCTTTTATTTGGTACGCTTATTAATACATTTTTACCTCGTGAGTGGTTTGCCCTGTCTGAACAAGCTCTACACCATGCCCATCGGCACGAATTGTTACCTGAATGGTTTCAAATAGCCTCTGCAATCCTATTAATCGGCCTGATTATAAGCGGTTATATTCGTAATTATCAAAAACGAAGAAAAGCTAATTTTAAAACTCAATCACCAAAATCTGTATTATTTAAACCAATGACCGATTCAGAAGCACCTTCTTTTAATACTCCTACCCTTTCCAATCTGACTTTTTCGGCTCCTGCACCTCTGACAACTGTGGTGATTAGAGTTAACGGCATGACCTGTAGCCATTGCAAAGCGAGTGTCGAGAAGAATCTGATGGATTTAAAAGATATTGAATTGGTAACAGCTGATCCAAAAACAAGTCGTGTATCCATTGATGCCTCATCCATTGATTTAAAAACTATTGAACAAACAGTTGAGAGCTTGGGATATCAATACAAAGGGGTTGTATCTTAAGAGATATTAAGACTATTAGAAATGAGACAAATGCAGGAATTTAGCATCAAAGCCATCAACACATCACTTGATGAGCAAATTAAACACAAGATTGATTTCAAGACTAAACCGATAGGTTCCTTAGGTAAACTAGAGGAAATTGCTTTTAAGGTATGTCAGATCCAACAAACCCTTACGCCGCAATTGAAACAACCAGCTCTTTTGGTTTGTGCCGGCGACCATGGCATTACTGAAGAAGGCATTAGCCCTTTCCCACAAGAAGTAACCCATCAAATGGTGTTAAATTTCCTTTCGGGTGGCGCCGCCATCAATGTTTTCTGTCAACAGAATGACATACAACTATTAGTGGCAGATACAGGTGTTAACCATGACTTTGAGACCAGTGAACAATTGCTTAACCATAAAGTCAGAAAAGGAACCCGCAATTTTGCACAAGAACCGGCTATGACTTTACCCGAATGTCAAACCGCATTAGCCAATGGTGCTGAAATCATCGCTAAACTACATGCAAACGGTAGCAATGTGATTGGTTTCGGTGAAATGGGAATAGGCAACACAACGGCTGCCACTGCTCTCTTTTGCAAACTGGCTGATATATCCCCACAGGAAACTGCAGGAGCAGGTACTGGTTTAAATCCTCAAGGAATTGCTCACAAAGCAGAAGTGATTGAAAAAGCATTACTCCTTCACAAGCTGATATCTGATCCAACAGAAATATTAGCGACATTTGGAGGCTATGAAATTGCAACCATTTGTGGTGGAATGCTTAAAGCAGCTGAATTAGGTATGATAATTTTAGTAGATGGTTTTATTACTACCTCTGCTTTGATAGCCGCCGTTGCCATCCATAATCAAGTAAAAAATTTCTGTCTTTTTACCCATCAATCTAATGAACAAGGTCACCGTTTGATGCTGGAACACCTTCACGCCAATCCAATACTGGATATGGGCTTGAGATTAGGCGAAGGAACGGGGGCCGCATTGGCTTATCCACTCATTCAGTCGGCTGTTAGTTTCATGAATGAAATGAATAGTTTTGATGATGCGGGAGTGAGTAATAAGGATTAAAACAAGGTAAAAGTGAAAAGTAAAAAGGTAGTTCATATTGAATTCCTAAAGACCTACAAAATATTTTAGTTTTAAACATCTATCAAAATAGACAATAACCTGACAGGTGTCTTTTTTATAACTTAATATCATTAAATATCTGCATCTTACCCTTGAAATTACTGCTTCGAATTGCAGATTCTATTCTTATCTAATCAACAAAGAATGCTAAAACTAAAAAAAGAATGGGAATTATTACTGACCGCTTTGGGCTTTTTTACCCGAATTCCCATTCCGCATAACATTGCCTTTTCGCAAGAAAATCTGAACCGGTGCAATCGATACCTTCCGATAATTGGACTTATTGTGGGGGGAATTGGAGCGGGTGTTTTTTACGGTGCCTCATTTATAGTCCCGCATAGCGTAGCTGTATTAGTATCGATGGGTGCTACAATACTTGCCACGGGGGCTTTCCATGAAGATGGATTTGCCGATGTGTGTGATGCTTTTGGTGGCGGATGGACCAAAGAGAAGATCCTAATCATTATGAAGGACTCCCGATTAGGAGCCTATGGTGCCATCGGGATATTGATGTTACTCCTGGTCAAATTTCAGACATTAAACGTTTTATCAAGTTGGCAAGTGATAGCTGCTCTGATAACAGCTCACATGATAAGTCGCACAATGGCGGCGTGGACCATGTATAGTTTGGAATACGTACGTGAGGATGAAACCAGTAAATCGAAACCCATTGCTAAAGCTTTGCGACCCAAAGATCTGATCTTAGCAATCAGCGTAGCTCTTCTTCCAGGTTTTTTATTTCACGATGTTTTCGTATTTCTGATTATCATCCCTGCCTTTATGGCCAAATGGTTACTCGAACGCTATTTTTTCAAATGGATAGGTGGATATACGGGCGATTGTCTGGGCACGATTCAACAAGTTACAGAAGTCGTTTGTTATCTGTTTTTGAGTGCCTATTTTAAACTGAGTGCCGTTTCCGGTTCACCATTTGAAGAATGGATTAATAGCTTTTGATGATGGAAATTTTATTAATACGACATACAACTCCCGATGTTGAACCAGGCACCTGCTATGGTCATACCAATCTTGATGTCAATGGTACATTTGAAAAAGAGGCTTCTGAAATTGAAAGGGCTATTTCTGACTTTCAACCGGACTCAATCTTCTCCAGCCCCCTTATTCGGTGTTCTAAACTGGCAAAAAAGCTCTTTCCCCATCACCCTTTTCAGTTAGATGACCGACTCATGGAGATGAGTTTTGGAAGATGGGAGAAACAGCTATGGCAAGAAATTCCGAAAGACGAATTAGACATTTGGGCTAATGATTTCATGCACCTCTCTCCTCCAGGTGGTGAATCATTTAAAGATTTCATCAAACGAATAAATGAATTCGAAACGGAAGCAATAAATAAAATAACTTCAACTAAAACAGCACTAGTAACACACTCAGGAGTTATTAGATTTTTCTTAATGAAACACCTGAACATACCATCGGATAAGATTTTTAATCTTCACCTGAACTATGGGGCCGTTATAAAAATAGATATTCATTCGGAGGAATACTCACAAGTAAAAATACTAAAGGGGTAAGTTTCACCACAAAGCACATCACAAAGACTCTCAAAGAGTATTCTTTTTCTATAATACAACTTTGCGACATCCTTCGAGGTACTTTGCGGTTAGAGAGTTTTATCGTATTTTTTCAACTACAATGGCGCACATTCATTACGATAAAATACATGATTTTATGGACATAGAGAAAGTTTTCAAAACAGTTTTAGATAGTTCATTTCAAGTTCACACAGCATTAGGCCCCGGCCTATTGGAAAGTGCTTATGAAGAATGTTTGTATTATGAATTGCTTCAATCTGGTCTAAAAGTGGAAAAACAAAAACCTTTACCATTAGTTTATAAAGAGGTTAAACTTGAAACCGGTTATCGAGTTGATCTATTAGTCCAAAACAGAATAATTGTTGAAATCAAAGCAGTAGAAACCATTGCAGATATTCACCTTGCTCAAATCCTTACCTACATGAAACTCTCTGATTCCCCCTTGGGACTGTTAGTAAATTTCAATGTTAAACATTTAAAAAACGGAATAAAAAGAGTCATCCTCTAAAAAAACTAACCACCAAGGAACACAAAGTTCATCACAAAGAAATTTATTTTCCTTCGTGTTTCTTTGTGAATATTCCTTTGAGCTCCTTTGTGGTAAAAACACTTATATGGCAAGAATAATATACATCACCGGCGGTCAACGCTCCGGCAAAAGCAGTTACGCCCAAAACCTGGCACTGAAATTATCCGATCATCCCACCTACCTGGCAACATCGCGTATTTGGGACGAAGAGCACCATGATCGCATCAAACGTCATCAGGCGGATAGAGGCCCGCAATGGATCAACATTGAAGAAGAAAAAACGATTTCAAAGCATAATTATTCAGGACAAGTCGTGTTACTGGATTGCGTCACCCTTTGGCTTACCAACTTCTTTTTCGATAACCAAAGCGACGTAGATCAATCATTACAAGAAGCCCAAAAAGAATTTGAGAAGCTTGTGCAGCAAGATGCCACCTTCATCATCGTCTCCAATGAGATTGGGATGGGTGGCCAAAGTACCAATGATATTCAGCGAAAATTCACAGATTTACAAGGTTGGATGAATCAACACATTGCCCGATTGGCTGACGAAGTAGTGTTAATGGTATCGGGATTACCGATGAGAGTGAAACCCTAAAATTTCTTTAAAAATATCGGAAGGTCATGATAAATCTTTAAACAATGAACTTCAAACCGAAGACAAACAAGTACTAACCGCAGTGATAAGATTTGGACCATAGCGAAAGGGACCTTAACCAAGGCGGAATGCACGCAACAAAAGGAATTGTGCTCATTACCACTGCCAATAGCCTCCCTGCCAAAGCGAAACCCACCTTACTCACAGCGAAAAGCATCATACCAGAGTGAAAACAACCCATACCTCAGCGAAATGCACCTTAACCTTGTTTTGATGCTTTTCGCTACGGTTTGGAGCAGTTCGCCAAGTATACATCCTACTTCGCCGCAGTTTAACCCAGTTATAATTAAGCGATTCACATCGCCATTATCAGTTTATTAAACGCCACAAAAAACAGAAGGGACGCTCCTCAGCGCCCCTTCACTCACACAACTAAACCTTTAATCTACGTCCCATCACAGCTTAGTCGGTTAGTTCTATTAAATTGTCCTATTCATCCCACCAGTTACGATCTGTAAGGGTTAAACCGCCTGGCATGTTATCTACATTATATTCTCTTTCAGATTGCGGATACGGAAATCTTCTGGGAATTTCGGTAGTCTTAGCACCTTCTGCAAGATCAAGATCGAAAAGCACTGTATGTCTTCTCCAATCAGAGAATGTCTCGTCCTGAAGGAAAGTAGCAATGTATTTCCCTTTCATAATTTTCTCAAGAGTAATTGTTGCAGCTGTTTCAACAGCGAATTTAGCTTCCCAATCTGCATCAGTTGCTCCAACTTGAGCTAAAGAAGCAATAACACCAGCATTATATGCCTCAGCAGCTTTAACTGGATCAGAAGCTGCCTTTTCTAAATGAGCTTCTGCCTCAATAAACTTCACCTCGGCATAAGTGATAAAGTTGACAAGAGCATCAGCCTTTGCAAAAAACTCGCCAATTTCAGAAGCTCCAGCGGAAGAAGCACCAGGAAGAAAACCTTCATAAGTACCTCCAGGAATAGTATCGGCATAAACAGCTAAACGAGGATCAGCATCTTCTCCAACTCCATCCTCATCTCCATTTTTCAACAAATCAACCAGGTATTTACCAACACCTCCAATGTAACCCTCACGCTGATCAAGATACTGATACAATGGACTTTCCTCAACAGCAACCTTACCAAATTGAAAGGACATATTGTCAGCATTGGATTCAAACGCATTGGGTATAGCATTCAGTGCATCGGTATAAGCTGCATTACCGTTCACCTTTGACAAGTGAATAGAAAACCTTGCACGAAGTGCATAAGCAGCCTTTTTCCATTTTTCTAAATCACCGAGATAAATCAAATCATCGTCACTACTTGGAGATTCTAAACTTTCAGCTGCCTCCAACTCTGCAATCGCTTCAGATAATAATCCAAAAAGATCGGTATAAATCTCTTGTTGTGTTTGGTACTTGGCTGTGTAATTCCCTTCGTCTCCAAAAAAAGCATCCCGGTAAGGTATGTCGCCCCACATATCCGTAGTAACGCCTAATTTATATGCCATTAACACTTTACCAACACCCGAAAAATGAGGTGAACCTTGTTCAGTGGCTTGATCAATAAGATTACGTAAATCCATTAACTGACCACCATAAGTATAAAACTTCCAAAGATTTTCAACATCCGCTTCTGTTGTACCATAAGTCTCATGTCGTCGGGCATGAAGGGCGATACCTGTAATATGTTGCACCCAATAACCTGTGTAACGCGATAATTCACCACCCGCTGCATAAGCGATCCCTGCCTGAGCAGCAGGTAACACTAAAGCAGGAGTTGCTTCAAGGGGTTGGTTAGGATCAATGTTCATGTCGGGATCAATCCAGGAATCACAAGAGGACAAGCCCAGAGCCACCAGAATTAATAGTATATTTATTTTATTCTTCATAATCTAAATATTAATTATCAATTAGAAATTAAGTTTTAACCCAAAAATATAGGATTTAGTTCCGGGCATGTTAAAATAATCAAGCCCTTGCGCATTGTGCGCTCCCATCAAACTAGTTTCAGGATCTACACCTGTATAATCAGTAATCAAGATCAGATTATTACCGGTAACTGATACACTTGCCGAACCAAGACCTAACTTATTAATGAGTGATTTTGGCAACTGATACGATAATGATACTTCGCGCAGACGAACCCATCCAGCATCTTCAATGGCTGGTTCAGAAACACCGTCCCAACCATTATCATGAGTACTGTAATAAGTTTCATCCAAGGTAATCTCTTGAGTATTTTTGACAAATGAGCCATCTGCCTGTTCAACAACACCATCTAAAACTACTTTTTTAGTTCGGTCTTCAGTGATTTTATGTGTACCAAAATATTTCATTACGTTTTTAGTACCATTCCATACTTTTCCACCGTGTTTAATGTCTACAAGACTAGAAAAAGTGATTCCCTTATAGGAAAAAGTATTGTTAATACCCATGGTCCAATCAGGCAATGCATCACCCAGAAAGACCATTTCATCATCTTTAATCTGGTAACCCTTATCATCGATGAGTAATTCACCGGCATCATTTCGTGCCCATTTAGTTCCGTAAATAGATCCGTATGATTTTCCAACTATTGCACGCATTTGCGCACTAGTAAATCCACCTAATGATACATTAGGAACACCTTCGGCTAATTCAGTCACTTCACTCTTGTTTTTAGTATAATTCACTAAAATATCCCAAGAAAAGTCTTGAGTTTTGATGGGCGTACCACTCAAAACCAATTCAATCCCTTTATTAAACATCGAAGCAGCATTCATTACTCGATTGGTATAACCGGATGCACCGGAGACAGGTACACTTAAGATCAAGTCCTCATTTTCATTATTGTAGTAAGAAACGTCTATTCCCAATCTGTTTTGGAAGAAACGCAAATCCAAACCAACTTCAAATGACTTCAACTTTTCAGGTTTCAATGCATCATTTCCTTTTACGTCACCATATACAAAGGCAGGTGTTTCCATAAATGGGAAAGAAATACCATCAGTCGAACCATCACCATAAGCGGCCAATTCATAATAGGTATCAGTTGCATAAATAAACGCATCATTAGCCAGAACTGAATAAGATGTTCTTATTTTACCAAAACTTAAGGCCGGGAAGTTATCAAATACAGGTAATTCTGAAAAAACGAATCCAGCATTCATCGATGGATAAAAGAAAGAGTTATTGGCTTCCGGTAAGGTAGTCGACCACTCATTACGACCCGTCACATTCAAAAATAGCATATTTTTATAACCAATCCCTAAATCCGCATAAAAAGCAGCTGTTCTTTTCTGCTGTTGCTGCTCTCTAACCAATTGAGTAGTTGTATTGGACATATGATAGAACTTCGGAATATTCAGTCCATCTCCTTGCACATATACCTGTTGGTAATAAGAATCATATAGGTTCCAACCACCCATGGCCGTAAAATTCAAATCATCTGACAAATCTTTATTGTAAGAAAGAAGCAAATCAGAGTTGATGTCGCGATTAAAATGCTCATCCTCTTGTATCTGACCCGGTCTGTTAGCATTTGAATGAATAGCCATTTCCATCTTACGCTTATCCGTATATACATCGATACCTAATTTATATCTCAACTTCAGGTTTTGAGCAACCTCCCATTCAAATCCAATATTACCGATTAAACGATCAACCCGGTCTTTCAATTGACTGTTATTAACGGTCCAATAGGGGTTATCATAACCAGTATAACCTCGATAGGATCTCTGGCGACCATCTTCAAACTCATAACCATCTGAATTATCAAACGATGGTGAAGCTCTTAACAATCCTAACATCACTCCGGATACATTAGATCCCTGTTGAACTCTAACACCACCCGAATGTACATAGTTGGCAGATCCCATAAACGTAAACTTATCACTTGCTTTAAATTCTCCGGACATCAAAAATGTATACTTCGAAAATTCGTTTTCAGGAACAATACCGGTAGATTCTAAATTACCAACAGACATGTAAAACGTTCCATCTTTTCCGCCACCACTAATGCTCACAGAGTTATTGAATGTTAACCCGGTCTGGAAGAAATCATAATGATCATAAGCTCTGGCTGGAGTTACGTTACTGCCAGTAGCCGTTCCTTTTGGCACCAATTTACCTAAAGAGCTCCATGGATAGTCAGGAGTACCATCGTATTCAAGATCTGAAATTTCAGAACCCCATGATACAGCAGTACGCTCCACGTATCCCCCATCATAACCTTGAGAATATTTAGTTTGCAAGTCTGGCACCTGACTAATTTGATCAATTCTGACACTACTGCTAAAACTAACATTAACCGTTTTACCATCGGTCATTTTACCTTTTTTGGTAGTAATAATGATGGCACCATTAGCAGCACGAAGTCCATAAAGAGAAGTTGCTGCACCACCTTTTAGCACTGACATACTTTCAATATCCTCAGGATTTAAATCAATGGCACGATTGGAAAATCCAACTCCTTGAGTTAAGTTATTTTGCCCATCATCCGGATTACCTGAATAATTTTGGTCATTGTTAATAGGAATACCATCAACAACAAATAATGGCTGGTTATTACCTGTAATGGAGGCGGCACCACGAATGGTCACAAAAGAAGAACCACCTGCTACACCACTCGAACTTGTAACATTAACACCAGCAACCTTACCACTGATAGAGTTAACAAGGTTGGCATTTGATGATTTAGTTAATTCCTCAGATTTAACTTCCTGTACAGCATATCCAAGAGCCTTGGACTCTCTTTTAATACCTAAAGCTGTTACTACAACTTCATCCATACCAATCATTTCCGATTCCATTGCGGTATTAATGACTGAACGTCCTTTGATGGCCACATCTTGTGTAACCATACCCACAAATGAAAATAATAAATTGGTGGCATCTTCAGGAACACTTAACGAATATGTACCATCTACACGTGTGATAGTACCAATAGTAGTTCCCCGTACTACAACAGAAACTCCCGGTATGGGTTCTCCGTCCTCACTACCGGTTACTGTTCCGGTAATGGTCTTTGTTTGAGCATACAAAGCGTTTGCGCCCAGCAAGACAAAAATGGACAAGATTAAAGCTAATCTGCGCATAAAACAAAAGGTTTAAGTTAATAATAGTGATATTGATTAGTTTGCTTAAGACATATTTATCCCATTTTGGAAATAAAATCGCTTAAGCAATTTAATTTTCCAATGTTTACGTCCTGTACTTACATCATGCAAATACAAAACATAACATCTTATGCGTATGCATTAAATCATACGCAAAAAAAAATCGATAATTATCCGAAATTAGATTTGGAAGAATGACGGTTTCTAGTGTTCATAGATTTAAGGTTTAAATTAATAATGGCGATAAAGGTATTTTTCTTTAGTTGTATAATTTCTTTAAAAAATTACTCTTTGTGAAAATGGCGATTTTTCAGCTGCAAAAGCAATCAATTTACAATTCGAAACAATATTGGGGATGCATTTTTTTAATTTATTACTTTTTACTCTACTCCTTGTTCAAATCATTATCTAAACATTTACATCCTTGTATACAAAGTTAATAGATTATTCAAACCAAACAAGAATTTCTATAAATATTTGTTAATTTTTCTTAATTTTTCTCATTGGATTGTACTATTTTCAATACTTCCAGACGTATTCAATTAGTTACCCAACTAAAAAACTTTGAAGAATAGATAGATGATAATGAAGTTGAAAAACAATACTCAATTCACATTCGAGTATTTGCCTGTGAACCACAGGTGATTGTGACAGCTGTAAAGGAGAACAGTATTACCAACTGAAAGTATATTCACCTTGCTACAGCCGCTGCCACCGGATGTGGCCGATACATAATCAAAGGGACGACTTAAGAAGTGTAACGCACTGAAGGCGCATTTTGACTAGTAATCGGTATAATAACGTCTCAGCAAAAACTTATCGACTAAGAGTGGAATGGAATATACAAAAAAAGCAGCCCCTTTTGAGGCTGCTATTCTTATATCAAAATTTATCAATCTTACATCAGGAAAGCCAGTAAAATACCAGCTGCCACAGCTGATCCAATTACACCAGATACGTTTGGTGCCATGGCATGCATCAACAAGTGGTTATTCGGATTACTTTTCAAACCTTCATGCTGAACCACACGAGCCGAATCAGGTACCGCAGAAACACCGGCAGCTCCAATTAATGGATTGATCTTATTATCGCCTTTCAAGAACACATTCATCAAACGGGCAAATAACAATCCACCAGCTGTAGCTACCATAAAGGAGACAGCACCTAAAGCAAAGATTTTAATCGAATCAACTGACAAGAAACCTTTATTGATCATTTCCCCGGTATCAGGATCTGCTACCCAACGCATTGCTTGCGTAGAAGCTCCTACCGTAATACCCAAAAGAATCGTAATAATATTTATCATTGCATTACGGGCAGTGTCTGCCAAACGCTCAGTAACACCAGATTCTTTCAATAAATTTCCGAAGAATAACATACCTAACAATGGTAGAGCGGATGGCGAAATAAACAGCGTCAACAACAATCCAATAATAGGAAACATTACTTTCTCAGTCTTAGAAACAGCACGAGGCGGTTTCATCTTGATCAAACGTTCACGCTTAGGTATAATTAAACGCATAATAGGCGGTTGGATAACAGGAACCAGCGCCATGTATGAATAAGCTGCGATGGCAATTGCCCCCATCAAATGTGGCGCTAATTTCGAGGACAAGAAGATCGCTGTCGGACCATCTGCCCCTCCAATAATACCAATAGCACCTGATTCAGCAGGAGAAAAGCCCATTACAGAGGCACCCCAGAAAGTAGCAAAAATACCTACCTGGGCAGCTGCACCTAAAATCATCAACTTAGGATTGGATATTAAGGATGAGAAATCGGTCATCGCCCCAATACCAAGGAAAATAAGTGGCGGATACACCCCTTTTTGAACTCCAAAGTAAAGGTAATTTAATACGGAACCCTCTTCATATAATCCAACCTGATACCCTTCTAAGAAAGGTATATTACCAAGTAAAATACCTGTACCAATTGGGACTAACAATAACGGTTCATAATCATATTTAATAGCCAGGAAGATAAAGAACAAACCAACACCAATCATAATAAAATTGGTAAAGTGGGCATTGGCAAATCCTGTAAAATTCCAGAACTTATCCAATCCCTTCGAGGCATTCTCCAGGAAACCACCTCCTGCAACGTCACCAGCTGCGAATGCCTCAAACCCACCTCCAATAAATTGTAGGCTGAACAATAAGGCTAATACACCAAAGACTGTGACAAATCGTTTCGTCTGCATAACTTTTGTTTTTAATGGAACTAACGTTTTCAAGACTTTAAACGTTAAACGCACAGAATTCAAACCAAAATTCTGTACCCTATAATTTATTCCATTTCGATTATTACATCATTTTGCAATACAGCATCACCTACAGCAACTTTAATGGATTTAACCGTACCTTCTTTTTCAGCCAGTACATTATTTTCCATTTTCATGGCTTCCATCACCAATAATGTGTCACCTTTTGCAACTGTGTCACCTTCTTTCACCAAAATCTTGAAAATATTACCTGGAAGTGGCGCTTTAACCGTAGCCGCTCCGCCTGATTTCTTAGTAATAAATCCTTCACCTGGCTTGCGCTGAATTTCTTTACGAACCAGTCTAGGCGTTTTAGCCTTTTTCATTTCCTGGTGAACTTCCACCTCATATTGGGTACCGTTCACCTCTATTTGTGCCAGGTTGTCCTCAAAATCTTTGATATGAACCTGATATTTATTACCTGAAATGGTAAACTCAAACTTTTTCATCTCTGTTATCTAGGGAAATTTGTATTATTCATGCCGTAAATCTTCGAACTCCATGGCGAGTAACGACGCTTCACCTCTTTAATGGTAATCACATTGCTCTCTTCATCATGCATTTCATTGAAAAACATGTAAAGCCCCATAGCAATCGCTGCATTCGTTTCACCAGAGATTTCATGATTATTATCCTTACTCTCAACTTTTTTTGCACGATTTTTCTTTTGCAAGCTTCTTTGAGTAGCCCAATGAAGAATTTTGGGCACCATATAAAAGACACCGATAAGAAAAACCAATGCAGCAAAAACGATAAACCATCCAAGAACCGTAATGGTCCACGTCATTGAATCAACAACTAGTAAATTCATGTTCATTCTGTTTAAAGTGGAATATTAGAATGCTTCTTGGGTGGATTCTGCACCTTCTTGGTTTGAAGATTCTGGAACGCCCTGATAACTCGGAATCGTGTATTGCGCGGCTCAATTACATCATCGATGTAGCCATATGATGCAGCTTGGTAAGGATTTGCAAAAGCTTCTTCATACTCATCTGTTTTTTTCTGAACGTGAGCTGCTTTTTCTTCATCTGTATCTAATTTAGAAACTGTACGTCCTTCCAACACTTCAATCGCGCCTTTGGCTCCCATCACTGCAATCTCAGCACTTGGCCATGCATAATTGAAATCACCACGCAATTGCTTACATGACATGACATCATGTGCACCACCATAAGATTTACGAAGTGTGACAGTTACTTTAGGAACCGTCGCTTCACCATACGTAAACATTAATTTCGCACCATGAATAATAATACCTGCATACTCCTGACCTGATCCTGGAAGGAATCCAGGTACATCAACCAATGTTAAAATAGGAATATTAAAAGCATCACACATTTGAACGAAACGGGCTGCTTTACGCGAGGCATCACAATCTAATACCCCTGCCAGGTAGTTGGGCTGGTTGGCAACAACCCCCACTGATTGACCATCTAAACGACAGAAACCAGTAATAATATTCTTAGCATAATTACGATGCACTTCCAAAAACTCACCATCATCGGCGATAGAGAAGATCACATCTTTCATATCGTAAGGTAAATTTGGATTATCCGGAACAATCACGTTCAATTGATCATCCAAACGATCAATCGGATCATTACATTCTAAAACAGGAGCTTCTTCCAGATTGTTTTGCGGCAAATAAGAAATCAATTTGCGAATCAACATCAATCCTTCTTCCTCATTTTCAACTTTAAAATGAGAAACACCCGATTTAGAAGCATGCACATCAGCTCCTCCTAAATCTGCAACCGAAATATCTTCACCTGTCACCGTTTTTACAACCTTTGGCCCTGTCACAAACATATATGATGATTCTTCGGTCATCATAATAAAGTCAGTCAGTGCTGGAGAATAAACAGCTCCTCCGGCACATGGTCCGAAAATTGCTGAAATTTGCGGGATCACACCTGAAGCCAAAATATTACGCTCAAAAATCTCTGCATAACCGGCCAATGAAGTCACCCCCTCTTGAATACGCGCACCACCTGAATCATTAATTCCAATGACAGGAGCGCCTACATTCATGGCCATATCCATGATTTTACAGATCTTCTGAGCCATTGTTTCTGAAAGCGAACCTCCAAAAACAGTAAAATCCTGGGCGTATACGTATACCACACGTCCATCAATGGTTCCATGACCAGTAACAACACCATCGCCCAAGAACTTGGTCTTTTCCATACCAAAATTAGTACAACGATGCGTCACAAACATATCCAGCTCTTCAAAAGAACCTTCGTCTAACAACATTTCAATACGCTCACGGGCAGTCATTTTTCCTTGCGCATGTTGTTTTTCGATTCTTTTTTCGCCTCCGCCTAATTTGGCCTGGTTCCGCAGGTCAATCAGCTTTTTTACTTTATCCTGAGTAGACATATAAACGGTAAGAATTAGTCAGCTAATGTTAAATAAATTATTTAGTGGGATCTTCACAAAGTTCGGTCAATACACCAAAGGTAGATTTGGGATGTAAGAAACCAATGTTCAAACCTTCAGCTCCTTTACGTGGTGTTTTATCAATCAAACGAACCCCCTGCTCTTCTACAAATGTCAATTTCTCGGCCAAATTTTCAACAGCAAAAGCCATGTGGTGAATACCTTCACCCTTTTTCTCAATAAATTTGCCAATTGGTCCCGCAGGATCAGTTGATTCTAACAATTCTATTTTAGTAGCTCCTACTTTAAAGAAAGCAGTCTTAACTTTCTGGTCTGCAACTTCCTCTACAGCATAACATTCCAATCCATAAACCTTTTCAAAAAACGGAATTGCTTCTTTCAAGTCTTTTACAGCAATTCCGATGTGCTCAATATGTGTTGGCTTCATAACGTTGTATTTATTGTTTAATTAATTCTAAAGTCACAAAAGTAGAAACTAATGCCACGATAACCTCAGTTTTCCTGTTAAAAAAAGATTGTTTTACAACATATAAATAAGGCTTGGGGAGTGTTAAGATTCAACAAATTAAACTTTGTACATATCTTCATTTCAGACTTTAATTTACTGACATCCCCGTATTTACATTTCATCACAAACTAGACATGACAAATGTTTGGCATTTATAAATCATTGCAATCAAGACAAACATTCATCACCTGTGTGACTATTTCTCTTACAGTATGCAATTAAATAACTGCCCATTGTATCAATTCAAAAGCTAAGACTGATATTCGTCATACTACTTACCTTACATATCCAAGAAGGTAACAAATCACAAAACTCTTGTATAAACTGAAAAACCGTCCCATTAATATTTTAACGAGACGGTTTAAATAACTCAGATATTAGATGTTTTATCTATGCCAAAATAGTTTATGTTCCGGCGTATTTGTTCTGCTGTTAAGGGCATCTTTAAAGTTTTCCGGATTATTAATCTTCTCTCTTTCAGGATAGGGGACCTTGTAAAAAGAATTCTCATTAACACTATATGGCGGTGTTTCATCACAGGGCGTAGCATGCGTTCTTCGATACAGATTAATACCTAACCACGCCTGGCGGAATGAATCAATCCATACCTTTGCATATATTTGCTCAAGCCCATCACCAGGAATGCTTTTATAGGTTGTATTCGCATGGGCTAGGTAATCATCAATGTCAGTAGCGCCCAATGCAGGTTTGTTAATAGCCCCCATGCGCTACCCATCAGATCTGCCAAATCGTACCAGAAATTAATGGAGACTTTAATCCCGGCTTAATATTCTGCCTGAGCAGTCGCAGCATTCTGAGTCACGCCTATGCCTCTGTTATAGGCTTCAGCTTTTAGGAAGTGAACTTCAGCAACCGACATGATTATTTCAGGCAGATTCTCATCATCCCTACCCAGATAATAATTCACTGAGGAATAAAAAGCGGCATCCCCTTTATTATCCCATTCCTGTTGCGTTAACGCACGATCACGGCCATTGGGATAAGAACTATTAATATAAGGCCCTCTCCCCTGAACCGGATTGGCCCCGTTTTGCTGCTGAGGTATCCATTCATTGTTACCATTAGTTTCAAAAAAGATTTTATAGCGTGGATCATAAAAACCTGAACCATCAGTATTATAATTATCCGACATCATATCCCACATGGTTGATCCCATACATGTCAGGTTTTCGGCAGAAAAATACCAAGGACGTGATTCTACAACTAAGCCTCCCAGCTGCTTAGGCCACATACCAATGGTTTCATCTCCTGTGATTAATGGATACTGTGCCACATTACCAAGGATATTACTGATGTGAGTAGTTGCCTGAGCATTATCCACATCCGCTATCTGTATTGCATAGCGAAGACGGATTGAATTGGCAAACTTCTTCCACATTTCATAGTCTCCATTGAAGAGTACATCTCCACCACCTAAGGTCATCTGATCATCCGCATCCTTAAAGCTCTCAACAGAACTTTTCAAAACATCCAGACAATACTTATAAATATCCTCATGCTTATCGTAGGCTACCCGGTAAAAATCGGACCCTTGAGCACCTTTCCCGGCTAACGAAAAAGGCATATCACCTACATAATCAGCTGTAAGCAACGTTTTATAAGCAATCAGAATATTCAAACAAGCTGTAACATTATCCACTTTCAATGAAGAGGACTCCAATTCATTTTCCAACCACCTCACATTCTTAAGCATTCCATAATATTGGTTCCAGATTTCATCTACTCCCTGAGCTAAGATATAGCGCGGTGCTGAATTAGCCAATTGCTGACTAACAAAATAGTAGTAGCCAATTGAATTCTGTTCCATATAGCCCAACATCAGATTACTAATCACGGAATTAAATACGGTTGGAATGGACGCCTCAGTGCGTTCAAAAGGATGCCGGTTCATTTCCTCAAATCCATCCGTACAACTTGGTGCAAATCCTAAAAAGAATAGGAGAAACATCAA
>JAEINY010000063.1 GCA_016342595.1 Marinilabiliaceae bacterium | reverse complement strand
AATTCCAACTTTAAAAATGAGAAATTTATTTTATAGATAACTTTTATTATTGTGAATCTTTAACCTTCTTAAAGAGTTTAGATGCAAAAATAAAATTCTCAAGCTGCTCATTCTGAACATGGAAAATATCCTCTTTAGTACCTTCCCAATATTTCTCACCTTGATAAATGAAAATTATTTTCTCACCAATACCCATTACTGAATTCATATCATGAGTATTTACTATGGTAGTCATCCCAAATTCATGTGTTATTTCCTGAATTAACTCGTCTATTACTATCGATGTACGCGGATCTAATCCGGAATTCGGTTCATCACAAAACAAATATTTTGGATTTAAAGATATTGCACGAGCAATTGCTACACGTTTCTGCATCCCACCACTAATTTCTGAAGGGAATAACTTATTTGCATTTTCAAGCTTCACTCTTTCCAAACAAAAATTGGTTCGCTCTAACTTTTGCTCTTCAGACCAATTGGTAAACATATCCAAGGGAAATTTGACATTTTCTGCAACAGTCATGGAATCAAAAAGGGCGGATCCTTGAAATAACATCCCAATCTCTTGCCGAAGTTTTTTGCGTTCCCTGTTGTTCATGTTAAGAAAACTACGACCATCGTACAACACATCTCCGGAAGTAACCTCATGTAAACCAACTAGTGATTTCAACAAAACCGTTTTACCGGACCCACTTTGCCCAATAATCAGATTTGTACATCCTTTTTCAAAAACCGTTGTAATACTTTTGAGAACTTCATTAGTATCAAAGGTTTTACATACTTGAACAGCTTCAATCATGCTAACAAAAATTGAGTCAATAGTAAATTAAACAAAAGGATCTGGATACTACTTGTTACAACCGCCCTAGTGCTGGATCTTCCTACCTCTAAGGCACCTCCAATAGTATGATAGCCCCAATAAGCTGATATTGTAGAAATAATGAACCCGAATACCAGAGATTTTATCAAGGCATAAAGAATATAAAATGGTTTGAAAGCATACTGAATACCATATACAAATTCAGATGCCGGAACTTCACCAGTAATTGCACCAGCTAAATAACCTCCTGAAATTCCAATACCCATGCTAATAATTACCAAAAAAGGGATAATCATTACAAATGCTACAACTTTAGGAAGTACAAGAAATCCTGCCGAATTGATACCCATAATATCCAAAGCATCTACTTGTTCTGTAACGCGCATAGTACCAATTTCGGATGCAATGTTAGAACCAACCTTTCCAGCTAAAATTAAACTGACAATTGTAGATGAAAACTCCAGTAAGATAGAGTCTCTGGCAGCTAAACCAATAGTATATTTTGGTATTAATGGCATATCAATATTATAGGCTGTTTGCAAAGTAATCACAGCACCCATGAAGACAGAAATAATTAAAACAATTCCCAATGAGTCTACCCCCAAATTGTTAATCTCTCTAATTATCTGCTTAACAAAAACTGAGTGTTTTTCCGGACGCCCGAATACCCTCTTTATAAACAAGACATACCTTCCAATATGAAAGAACATTTGCATTTGTGTAATTAAAAAATGTCAGTAATTTAGATGCATAAAAGTAATGATAATCCACTATTATTAGAAGATTTAATGGAATTATCATGCTAATGGCTTAAACAAATGAATAAAAATGAAACAGAATACATATTGCGTGATTATGGCCGGTGGTGTTGGAAGTCGGTTCTGGCCTTTAAGCACTACTAAAACCCCAAAACAGTTTTTAGACATTCTAGGAACAGGAAGGTCTTTACTTCAACAGACATATGATCGTTTTAAACCTATCTGTCCAATTGAAAACTTTCTAATTGTAACTAGCAGTGCATATAAAGACACTGTAATTAGACAACTACCAGATATTTTGGCAGATCAGATTTTAGCTGAACCGGCCAGAAGAAATACGGCCCCATGTATTGCTTATGCAAATACAATTATCAAAAATAAAAATCCGAATGCTCAAGTTATTGTTAGCCCTGCTGATCACTTGATCATCAATGAAGATCAATTCCGAAAAAACATTGTTGAAGGCCTCGAATTTGTATCCAATAGAGATGCATTATTAACACTTGGAATCCACCCCAGCAGACCCGAAACTGGTTATGGGTATATTCAAATTGATGGTGAAATTGACCATGAATCCTTTCAAAAAGTTAAAACATTTACAGAAAAGCCAAATTACGAGATGGCCAAGATTTTTCATGAGAGTGGAGAGTTTTTCTGGAACTCCGGCATCTTTCTGTGGACATTAAACTCAATTGAAAAAGCATTTAAATCTCATTTAAAAGAGGTCTATAGGTTATTTGATGCATTTGCCCCTAGCATTGAAACAACAAATGAATCAAAAGCATTGAGTGAAGCCTACATTGAGTGTAAGAATATCTCTATAGATTATGGAATCATGGAAAAGGCTGAGAATGTATTTGTTCAAACAGTTAACTTTGGTTGGTCAGATTTAGGAACATGGTCCTCATTACATGAACATTCAGAAAAAGATGAAAATGACAATGCCTTAATAAATGGTAACATCTTATTGTATGATACTAAAAATTGTGTGGTTCATCTTCCTCAAGATAAAATTGGAGTCATTCAAGGATTAGAAAACTATATTATCGTGCAATCGCAAAACTCATTACTCATATGTCCGAGAAAAAATGAACAACAAATCAGACAATTTACGACCGACATTAGAACCGAATTTGGAACTGATGATAACTAATGTATACCCTAAATAACTATAAAATAAAAGGGGGCAATGCCCCCTTTTTAATATCTTATCTTTATCCTCAAGAATTAGAATTCCCACATGTCATGCTCTATATTAAATAACTGAAGCTTAATTCTCTCCGACTCCATCATAGCTTCCATTCCTGCTGCATACGCTTCGATACGTCTGTTATTATATACATTAGATTCCTTATATATAAAACTCCCAAAATAGCGTTTATTAAAGATATCATCAAAGGTTCGACGCTGGGCATCATTCTGTGGATTAAAAACCTCATGTCTGGCAAATAAATCTCTAGCTTCCGGGAAGTAGATCCAGAAAACTTGTTCTTTAACAACTTGATCTTGGCCATCTAATTCCTTAACTGACTCTCTAAATGGACACATCCCAATTATTCGCACATCCATACGAGAGTAGTTCCGATCAAAAAACCAAATCTCTTTAAGCATAATCTGCTTAACTTCATTCGATCTTATGGTTCCTCCAACGATTTTCTCAACCATTTCACCAGTCTCCGGATCTTCCACAAATGTAGTATCTGCATCAGCCCCCATTTTCGACCGAACTTGTTCCCAGGTCATAGGTACTTTAAACTCGTCATCATTTATTGAATATGCTGTTAATCCTTCATATTCGACACCATATAATATTAAATCAATCAAATTCATTCGATCATCCATTGCGTTGATTGGATAATACATGGTGAGATTAATTTTTTCTCTCAAATCGATAATTCGCCAAATCTTCTTGGCCCACAATACATCAGCTTCTCTCACATGCGCATATGGTATTGGTTTCCGATTTGCGACATGTTCTTTTGGGTATAATCCATCCAATACATTTTGAGATGAAATGTTATGAATAGGTAACAAACCTACTAACAATACGAGGATAAAGAATGCTTTTTTCATTGTATCTAATTTTCTTGCTTCCATTAGTATTACATCAATTGATTAAGAATTAATCAATCGTAAATGTCATTGTGGGTAATTTTCGAGTTGTACCATCAGGCCCCACAGCTTTAATATCTTCTATAAATATTTTTTGACCTCTGCCCATACCATCTATAAAATCTAACTGGTCATCAGTAAATCTATAACTATCTGAAACTGCATCCCTATAGAAACCTTGCTTAATAGCAGAAATTTTAAAACTGGTAACTGTAAACTTTAAATCAAAATCAAAATCAGGTCCCATTGTAGCAATAACTCCAAATTGCGCTTTTAAAAGATTCTTCCCTATCTTTCCATCTCTTTTATTGGCAACTATTGGATAAGGATCGGGAACTCGCTTAATTCGAAACTCATTACTACCCAATCGATGAATTTTACCATCAATGTCAGCGGAAACAGAAATAATACATTTTTTACCGGCTGATCGAGGACGTGGAGTTAAAATGTATTCATCACCCTGCTTTTTTCGATCCACATGGCTCATACTTATGCTTAACCGATCAGAAGGAACACCAGGAACAGAGATTTCTACTGGATTGTCAACTCCCTCATACAGCACATTCATTTTAGTAGGTGAAATCACTACATTAGGTTGAATAACCTGATAACTACCTTTGATAGGGTAGGGTTTAAGATCTCCAGTCATTGGATCTTTTACTTCGATAACGGCGTTATATTCAAAATTACCGGTTTTGTTTGTAGGTACAGAATACTTTCCTCTACCATTTTGTATAGGTAGGTCTGTCCCATTCACCTTAACTATTGGATCTTGAGTCTCATCTCGCGCCGCAAGAAAAATATCAGCCTCGAAGGAGCTACCCTTAATTATCACATTGCCGGTAGTTGGCATAATTATTGGCTCAATTATATTGAACTTAAAGGTTCCTTCGTCAATTTCACTCAAAAGATGCCCAATTAAATCAGCTTGTGTCGTCCTTACATTACTTTGTATACTACTTAAAAGGGCAAAAGAAGCAGAAAGTGGTAAATGTTCAAATTTCTGAGATTCCCACTTGCGCGCTACTTCCCCTTTTTGAGAAGGCTTCTTTGATTCTGTTGATAAACTTTTCTGAATTACCCTGCTTATTGCTGAATCTTCTTCTGTCAAATGGCCTAAAATGAAGTCACGATATTCATTTATTTTATTCTTCAAAATTTCGCTTCGTTCCCCATTTTTTTCAGTAATCATGACTTGCGGAGCAACATCTTGATTATCTCCACCTAAATAGTTTTCGATCGTTGCTTCAGGTCTACTATCAACGATACGAACCATTCTCATTTTTAACGAATCGATATGATTAAACAGGGAATCAGCTTTCTCACCAATTTCTTTAGCGATATCATGTTTAGGCTTTGCTTTTGCTTCATTCGTCATTTCAGCATTTTGGAACTTGGCATAAAGCTGATCATTCTTGCTCTCTACGGCAACAATAGACTGTAAGATACTCTCATCAACCAATTGAAAAGCTTGTAATAATTCTCCCGAAACATTTAAAGCCAACATCGCTGTTAAAAACAAGTACATCATGCCTATCATTTTCTGCCTAGGCGTTTCGGGACAGTTTCCACCACTCATATTGTTCTAAATTAAATTTAGCAAATCAATTACTGTTAAAACAAATTATCTATTACCCATATTCATGGCGCTCAACATGTTTCCGTAAATGGTATTTAATTCAGAAACTGTTTGACTGAGTTTTGAAACTTGGTCCTTGTATGTTTTACTATCGCCTGCAGAACCAATAATTTGATCTTTTACTTCTGCTAAACCTACATTCAACTCTTGAGATATTTGTACCTGAGTATTCAAACCTTGCAACTGTAGTTCATAGGCAGTATTTACAGCAGAAAGGTTTTTAGTTACATCACCAAGTTTTTCATTATAACTACTATTGGTTTTAACTATTCGATCAAATTGCTGACTTATTGATTGGCTCACCGCATCATATGTAGTAGATAATTGTTGGCCAGATTTATTTACATTATCAACAAAATCCTTACCTGAGTCTTTTATTGCAGAGGCTGCTTGGCTATATGAAGTTGACAGCAATTCAACTGAATTATCAAGTGACTGGGCTGATTTTGTTTGAACGGTAGCCAAGTGACCAACCGCATCTCCTGCTTGTTTCATATTGCTCAGATAGGTTTCTGTAGCTATACTCGCATTGCTAAGATCAGAAAGCTGATTGGAAGTCATAGCCAATTTCTTGATCCCTTCAGATAACTTCTCAACCACTTCAGGTTCGAGATGTCCTCCTTCAATAAGTGCAGCTAAATCACTACCTCCGCCACCATGACGTGAGCCATGACGATCTCCTTCTACTTCCAATCCAACAAGTTCAGGATAAACCAAACTCCAATCAGGCATTTCATGAGGAGGCTCAAAGGCCGAAAGACCAAATATGATTGCTTCTGTTCCTAACCCAGCAATTAGCATAAAACTGGCACCTGGTAAATGAAGGATTTTCCACAAGGCACCTAAAATTACCACTGCAGCACCTAATCCATAAACCTTACCCATTATTTTTTTATAAGCGGGACTCTCTAAAAATTCCGAAAAGCTCATAACTACCTATTTAACCAAATTACCATCCAAAACCAAACTATTCTCCAATTACATCACGAACGCATCTAAATCCAATAAATGATTTGGATGAGTCTTGATATTCATATGTTCTGGTACCGTTCTGTAAGAAATAACCTATATCTTTCCAAGATCCTCCTCTAATAACTTTCCTTTTCATTACATGTGGATCATCAGGTAAAGCATTATATTTATAAGTAGGATTAAAATCATGTGTAAACGAATACGCTGATTCATCGTATGCGCTTGATGTCCACTCGCCTATATTGCCTGACATATCGAAAAGTCCGTAATCATTAGGAGCATATGATCCCACAGACATAGCTGTCATACCTCCATCATCAGCATATCTTCCGCGCAATGGTTTGAAATTGGCAAGAAAACAACCTTTATCATTTCTTGTATAAAGCCCTCCCCATGGATAAATTGCATGTTCCAATCCACCTCTTGCAGCATATTCCCATTCAGCCTCAGTAGGCAAACGATAAGCCATTACAGGAGGCTCTCCTTTACTATGCAGGAAATTATTTAACAATTGTGTTCTCCAAATGCTAAATGCAGTAGCTTGTTTCCAATTAACTCCAACTACAGGATACTCATCAAAACCGGGATGCCAAAAATACATTTCCGTCCATGGTTCATTGAATGAATATGTAAAGTCTGCAATCCAACACAAGGTATCTGGATACACATTCACCGCATCTTTCATAATAAAAGCTGAGCGATCGGCAATTTGTCGTTCGTTCCCTTTCTGATCAAAAACGACTCCTTCATACTGTTTTGTCTCATAGTTGTACCGATTGCTTTTTTTCGCTGCTTGCAAGAGATCAACCCACTCATATTCATACGTTAACTTTCTTGTGTCAATTTCTTTCCTTCGAAAGAAACGTTCATTTTCGGGCAAATACATTTCATCAAGAATCTCGGCATATTCTTCATTGTCCCATTCTATTGGTTCTTCCCAATTAACAAATGGTGGATCAATTTCATTTCCAAGATAATCTTCACTGATTAAAAACTCTTCGAACTGTTCACCTAACAGCCTGCGAGCTATGGAATCTTTCACCCAATACACAAATTGACGGTACTCAGAATTTGTAACTTCTGTCTCATCCATCCAAAAAGAACGAATAGAAACTGTCTTCGATTGCGATGTCATTGACCAGGCAACATCCTGATCATTAGGTCCCATATTAAAACTTCCTTGAGGAATGAACAACATACCATATGGATCCGGTTCATAAAAAGCCCCTCTACGAGCGACTCCAACCAATTCTCCATCTCCGGATTGTCCACAACCACTTAGGATCGTTATTAAAATAACACTTAAGGAAAGTACTTTCTTCATAATAGCCTTAATATCTGAAATTACTTCTACTATATTCAATTATAAATATCTTACACTCTTATATTTTCTTTTTCTCTTCTCCAAGCTTAAGTCAAAACTATAACCTAACAATAATTCATGGGATCCATCTCTGGCTCCTTTCATTTTCGTAATGTTAATATCATAACTATAACCAATTCGCAAACCATTATTCAGTTCTACTCCACCCAATAATACGACGGCATCTTGAATTCTGTAAGTTAATCCTCCCCAATATTTGTCTTTCACCATGGCATTGATATTAAAATCTATCTGAACACTGGCAAGCTCAGTCTTAACAAATATTGATGGGCTTAACTCTATTGGTCTGTTTTTTAATTTATACCGATACCCCCCGGTTATAAAAAATGTTTGATTCAGATAACTCACATATTCTTGTGCTAACTTTGGCTTAGGTTTATTCAAATGGGCAATTGAAAAACCCATATAGAACTTCCTGCTTTCAAAATATGCTCCTAAACCAGCATCAAAAGCAGACCCCTGATCATCAGTAAATTTCTCATCACCCTTTTGATTATGGTAATTATTACTACCTCCACTTGGATCCGTCTCTAAATCACTGTAACCAAATACCTGATTGACTACCCCTAAAGAAACTCCAATTCCTAATTTACCAAATTCATACTCCCATCGTTTGGCATATACTAAAGCCATGTTCAAGGTATTGATCTGTCCGATTTGATCATTCATGACCTGAAGTCCTAAACCGCTATTCCAGCCCAGTATGTTCATTTCTGTATCTACTCCAAAAACCGTCGTTGATGGAGCTCCTTTCATGCCAATCCATTGTTGTCTATTTCCTACTGCAACGTTTATCATTCCAGTAGTACCTGCGTATCCCGGATTCACCGCCAGTTGGTTATGCATATTTTGACTAAATTGTGGAGATTGCTGTCCCATCAATTCAGCAGCAATGCAAAATAACAGAAAAAAAAGTATTCTCCTAGCCATGCCGAAAAAAAGCCGATTTTTTTTTATGTTTACGGGTCTTTCATATAACAAAAGATTCTCTAAAACTATAAATCTCAAATTCAATAACAAAATCAGCTATTTTACTTCGGTTATATACTGCAAATTGTTTTTAAATGTTTCGTTTTATAGATGATATCTTTATGAATATTTATTTCCCATTGATTTACAATTCATTTTTCTCAAAAAACGAAACCATTTATCCGGAATCTCTCTTCCCGAAGCTAACTCAAAATCATTTCGATCACAAGCAATGATTACATTACTATCCATGCCTGGTACTTCAACCCACCATCGATCATTATCAGGGTTATTATAAAACTTCATATCAATTCCATACTCATCAAGATGAACTATGTATTGACGATAATCTTCGATCTCTTTTACAGGATAATCTTTACATCTTGAACTATACCCTTCCCATAGATGCCATAAAACTTGCGCGGCGACCATGGGATTAAAACAATCTTCTTGATCTCCAATTCCCAGTTCAAACAACCCAAACACCTTCAATTGATCACTTAAACCTGCATACCAAGCAATTTGACAAGCTTCATCAGCAAAAAAACCATTGGGAGCAGACTCAAATCGAACAGGCAAATCGGACTGCCGAATGGCGTTTATATCAAAACTAATTAAATCTGCATCACGCATCCAGGGTTCAACTGTTTTGATTCCCTTCTGCTTAATTTCACCCAACCTTAAAAAATCAAACGAATGACTTCTTAATTGATCAAATTGATTAGCACTAACATAGTACTTCTGACAACCTACTATAGAAAGATCCTCCGGTACTGAACGATCCTCTTCACACAATAAACCCAAATAACCTGTAGACGAAAAGTCCATATCTGGTCTAACCCAATCCACTTTGGAATCTACCACTGCTAATCGATAAAACCTTTTATGACGTTTTACTGCTCTTGCCAAAGGTAATGTATAATCCTGACTACCTCCAATTACCACCGGCATAACATTGCACCCCATCAGATCATACACTATGTCTTCCAATAACTGATACTTATCATTGATCGTTTTCCCTTTCAGATTACCCAGATCAAGAATATTTATATTCCTAGGAAAATTCACCAATCCATATAGAGATTTTCGTATTTGATCAGGGGCCTTGCTACAACTCTTGTTATAAGAATTCCGGGCATCACAAACACCTATAACTGCAATATCATAAGAAGGCAAATCAATGCCTGTCAATTTATGAAAGAAGGAAACATTATTCTTTAAAGCATGACTTTCGTCACCCTCAAAAGCAAGTATTGAACTGTTTTCAACTTTATAAAAAAAATGTTCCCAATCCGTAGTCACGCTTCTTATTTCTTTTTAGTTGTCTTTTTAGCCGAAGTCTTCTTTGTTGATGTCTTTTTAACCGTTGTATTTTTTGCAGCTGTTTTTTTCGCTGTTGCCTTTGTTTTTGAAGATGGTTTTGTTTTTTTATTATTGTCCGCCTTTATCAGCTCTAAACACTCTTCATACGTCAGCTCTTCAGCAACCTTGTCCTTTGGGATTTTAAAATTTTTCTTCTGATATTTAATGTATGGTCCCCAACGACCATTTAATATTTGCAACTCTTCTTCTTGTTCAAACGTTTTAATCAGTTTTTTATTATCCTCTTCCCGTTTTGTTTCAATTCGCACAATTGCTGTATCTAAATCTATCTCCAAAGGATCATCGACCCCCTTCTTCAAAGATACGAATTTACTATTATGACGAATATATGGTCCAAAACGACCAATTCCAATCACGACATCCTTATCTTCAAACTGCCCCAAAGTCCGTGGCAATTTAAATAGGTCAAGTGCTTCTTCAAGTGTTATGGTTTCGAGGTGCTGTCCTTTTCTAAGGGATGCAAATCTAGGCTTTTCTCCCTCTTCTTCGGTAGTCGATTCACCAATTTGGGCTAGAGGGCCGAAGCGGCCAATTCGAACTGAAACAGACTTTCCTGTTGTAGGATCTTCACCCAGGATACGTTCTCCGGTACTTTTCTCAGATTGCTCCAGAGTATTTTCAACAATTTTATGAAATGGTTTATAAAAATCATCAATAGACTCACTCCATATCACTTTACCCAATGCAATTTCATCAAATTCTTTCTCAACATTTGCCGTAAAATCAAATGAAACAACACTTTGGAAATATTTCACTAAAAAGTCATTTACCACCATTCCAATATCAGTTGGGAAAAGTTTATTTCGTTCAGCTCCTGTTATTTCAACTTTATCGCTAACAATTAGTTCATTATTTTCTAACAAGATGTGTTTATAGACACGCTCAACCCCCTCTCTTTCTTCTTTATCTACATATCCACGCTGTTGAATGGTTGAGATTGTGGGAGCATAAGTTGAAGGACGACCAATACCAAGCTCTTCTAACTTTCTCACTAAGCTTGCTTCCGTATACCTCGGTGGCTTTAACGACCAACGTTGACGTGCTTCTATATTTTGCAATTGCAGCTCATCCCCTTTATCCATTGGAGGTATTAACACATCCTTACCATCATCCTGGTCTTTTTCAGAATCAGATGATTCAATATAAACTTTAAGGAAACCATCGAATTTTATAATCTCACCAGTGGCAACAAATTTTTCTCCTGTTTCTCCAGCTTCAATATGAATAATGGTCTTTTCAAGCTTGGCATTACTCATTTGCGATGCAATGGTTCGCTTCCAAATTAATTCGTATAGTTTTTTCTCAGCACCAGTACCACTTACCGTTTCTTTATCTAAATACGTAGGGCGAATAGCTTCGTGAGCTTCTTGAGCACCTTTAGCTTTGGTTTTGTATTGTCTATTGTGAACATATGCTTCACCCATTTTTTCACCAATTTGAGAGGCAGCCATATTCAATGCCATTTCTGACAAGTTCACTGAATCAGTACGCATGTAAGTAATCTTACCTGCTTCATAAAGTTTTTGTGCAACACTCATTGTTTGAGACACCGAAAATCCAAGTTTCCGGGAGGCCTCTTGTTGCAAGGTGCTTGTGGTAAAAGGGGCAGCCGGAGATTTTGTCATAGGTTTCTTCTCAACTTGAGAAACCACAAACTTCGCATCTTTGCATTGCTCCACAAAAGCCCTTGTCTCGTCAAAGGATTCAAATCGTCGACTGAGCTCTGATTTTAAATTAATCTGCTTGCCTTTATCATCAATCACTGTAAAAATAGCTGTAACCCGATATGAAGTAACCGGCTTAAAAGCAAATATCTCCCTTTCTCTTTCGACAAGTACTCGCACCGCAACAGACTGAACCCTGCCTGCTGATAAAGAAGGCTTCACCTTCCGCCACAAAACCGGGGATAATTCAAAACCCACTAGGCGATCGAGTATTCGTCGAGCCTGTTGTGCATTCACTAAATTATAATCGATTTTACGGGGATTCTTAACTGCATTCTGAATAGCTTCTTTGGTTATTTCATGAAAAACTATTCTGCGTGTATTTTCCTCGGTCAATCCCAAGACATCATACAAATGCCATGCAATCGCCTCTCCTTCCCGGTCTTCATCGGAAGCGAGCCATACCATTTTAGCAGAAGCAGCCAACCCCTTGAGTTCCTTTACGATCTCTTTCTTATCTTTGGAAACAATATAATCTGGTTTATATCCATTCTCTATATCGACCCCAAAATCACTCTTGGAAAGATCACGAATGTGTCCATAGCTGGATTTTACCAGGTAATCCGGTCCCAAAAACTTTTCAATCGTTTTGGCTTTAGCAGGTGACTCCACAATCACCAAGTTAATCACTGAACCCGTTGTCTTTTTTCCCATCTCTCAAAGGTCTTTCAAATCACGCAATTTTATCTCTAGCGAACAAAATTAGAAAATAAATGGCACAATGATAAAAAATGAAAAGGCTTTACACAAGCCTTTTCTCTATTGCTTACATGAAAAATTACTATTTTTGCACCAAACTATCATATACCATATGGATTCGAAACTAGTTAACTACAAGAAAATATTGTTTTGGTTTTGGTCACTTTTTGTGACTGGAATTCTTTTCATATTTATATTATTCTTTTTAATATCAAATGGTCATTTAGGGTTTATGCCATCCTTTGACGAATTGGAAAATCCGAAAAGCAATTTAGCTACGGAAGTGATTTCCAGCGACCAACAGATCCTAGGGTCCTATTTCAAGCAAAACAGAAGTTTTGTAAATTTTAAGGAGTTATCTCCCAATATCGTTAATGCATTAATTGCAACAGAAGACGTTCGCTTTAAAGATCATTCTGGCGTTGATTCACGAGGTTTGGCCCGTGTGTTTTTCAGAACACTCTTAATGCGCGACCAAAGTTCTGGTGGAGGAAGTACCATTACTCAACAGTTGGCAAAATTATTATTCCATGGACAAGCAGCCTCCAAATGGGAAAGAGGTTTTCAAAAACTCAAGGAATGGGTGATTGCAGTGAAACTTGAGCGAAGCTATACTAAAGAGGAAATTCTTACCATGTATCTTAACAAAGCTGAGTTCATATACGATGCATATGGAATAAAATCTGCGGCCCAAACTTTCTTCAATTCATCCACAGACACCCTTCACGTGGAACATGCAGCAGTTATTGTAGGAATGTTAAAAAATCCTGCACTCTACAATCCTGTTCGCCGTACTGAAATGGTACAACAGCGCAGGAATATTGTTTTAAATCAAATGCGCAAGGCCATGTTCCTTACCCAAGCGGAATATGATTCACTCAAAACAATACCCTTAACACTAGACTTTAACAGAGCCGATCACAAAGCAGGTCCAGCTCCCTATTTTCGTGAATCTTTAAGGTTAGCGCTGACAGCCAGAGAACCTAAACGAGAAAACTACCCATCCTATATGAATCAAAAATTTCTTGAAGATAGTATTGAATGGGGTAACAATCCGATGTATGGCTGGATCAATAAAAATCTGCGTCCAGACGGTACAAAATATGACATCTATAAAGATGGTCTTAAGATTTACACAACCGTCGATTCGCGTTTGCAAGGCTATGCAGAGGAAGCCGTTAAGATGCATTTAAGGGATGACATTCAACCCAAGTTTTTTAGCGAGAAAAAAGGACGTAGCAGAGCACCCTACACCCACAAAATTACAAAAGAACAGCATGAAGGAATTATCGAACGCGCCATTCAAAACACCGACCGCTATCGGGGATTGCGTCGATCAGGTGCGGATATGGATAGTATATTACGCGTCTTCAATCATCCTTATCCAATGACTGTATTTACATGGGATGGGGACAAGGACACACTCATGACGCCTTTAGATTCTATCAAATATTACAAGCACTTCTTGAGGGCAGGAATGGTTTCCATGGATCCCTTATCCGGCCACGTCAAAGCATATATTGGCGGACCAAATTTCAAACACTTCATGTACGACATGGCAGGTCAGGGCAAACGACAAGTAGGCTCTACCATAAAACCCTTTGTTTACACCTTGGCAATGCAAGAAGGGCATACACCATGTGATCTGGTTCCTAATATCCCTCAAACATTTTACTTACCAACCGGAAAAACATGGACTCCGCGCAATTCGGGCAATCGACGTAAGGGAGAGATGGTGTCGTTAAAATGGGGGTTAGCCAACTCAAATAACAACATAACCGCCTGGGTGATGAAACAATACAACCCTGAAGCAGTAGCATCCACTATTCATTCTTTAGGAATAAAAAGCCCTATGGACCCGGTTCCTGCCCTTTGTTTAGGAACACCTGATTTTAGTTTATTGGAAATGACCGGAGCCTATTGTACTTATGCCAACAAAGGTGTTCACATTGAACCACTAATTGTAACACGCATAGAAGATCGCTATGGAAATGTAATCACCGATTTTCACCCTCGCAAACGAGAGGCCATTAGTGAATCTACTGCCTATCTTATGATCAACCTTCTTCAGGGAGTTGTAGATCAAGGAACAGGAAACAGACTTAGATGGAAATACAACTTAAAAGGTAAGATTGGTGGAAAGACAGGAACCACACAAAACAATTCAGACGGATGGTTTATGGGAGTAACACCCAATCTGGTCACAGGCGTTTGGGTAGGTGGCGAAGATCGTGATATCCATTTTGACAATACTTATTTGGGCCAGGGAGCCAATATGGCTTTACCAATATTTGCACTATACATGCAACAGGTATACACTGATGAAAGCATTGAAATTACCGCAGAGGACAAATTTGAAGCACCACTCAATTTCAATGCCAATCTCATTTGCCCTGACGAACACATTTCAGCAGATAAAAGTACAGAAAACGATAACGACATAAACAATCAAGAGGTAAAGAGCCAAGAGGAATTTTTCTAGAAAAAAATAAATCTATAACAACAAAGCCAAACTTAAATAGTTTGGCTTTGTTGTTTTTGTGAAGTATAATTAAATCTTGATTTCTGATCAAGCAAACAGAAAACGAAATGCCTCTTCAATTTTTTTAAGCTTGACCACCTGAATATCAAAACTATCAAAATCAACTCCTTTAACAAATGCCGGGATTAAGATGGTTTTAAATCCCAATTTCGCAGCTTCGCTAACGCGTTGATCTAGTCGTGTCACAGGACGAATTTCGCCGGATAACCCAACTTCTCCAGCCATACATACATCAGACGAAATAGACATATCCATGTTAGAAGATAAAACGGCAGAGATAACAGCCAAATCAATTGCCGGATCATTTACTTTCAATCCGCCGGCAATATTTAAGAATACATCTTTCGCTGCTAATTTAAACCCGGCCCTCTTCTCTAATACAGCTAATAACATATTCAATCGTCGAAGATCATAACCTGTCACTGAACGCTGGGGATTTCCATAAGCCGCCGTACTCGCCAGGGCCTGCACTTCAATTAAAAAAGGCCTTACCCCTTCAAGAGCTGCAGCAATCGTTCCTCCGCTCATAGGTTCATGTTGTGTGCTTATCAATAATTCAGAAGGATTACTCACTTCTCTCAACCCGGAACTCAACATTTCAAAAATCCCGATTTCATTAGTCGATCCGAACCGGTTCTTTATGGACCTTAATATCCGATACATATGATGGCGATCACCCTCAAATTGCAATACCACATCAACCATGTGCTCCAATACTTTTGGCCCGGCTAAACTTCCTTCTTTATTAATATGACCGATTAAAAAAACAGGAATATTCTTTTCTTTGGATACCCTTAAAATGGTGGCCGTACATTCACGAATCTGGGACACACTTCCAGGAGCAGACTCCACCCGCTCAGTTTCCAGTGTTTGAACTGAATCAATAACCAAAACATCGGGCTTGGTATTTTCAAGATGTGTTAGAATACGCTCAACAGAGACTTCGCTAACAACGTGACAGTTTTCTGCCGAATTTGATGCAATACGATCAGCCCTGAGTTTTATTTGCTGAGGGCTCTCCTCACCGGATACATATAATACCTTAACATCAGGCAAATTCAATGCGGTTTGGAGCACAAGGGTAGATTTACCAATTCCGGGTTCACCGCCAATCAGCACCATTGCTCCAGGCACCAAACCACCTCCTAAAACACGGTTTAACTCTTCATTCCCGGTAGATAAGCGCGGTAACTCTTTAACCGACACTTCCGACACAGGGACCGGTTTGGTGCGTTCAGCCAGCACAGTACCCGGCCGGGTGTTTTTCACCTTACCTGTCATTACGGTTTCCTCAACAAAAGTATTCCACTCCCCGCAGGAATAACACTTCCCGACCCACTTGGGTGATTCAGAGCCACAATTTTGACATACAAATGTCGATTTCACCTTTGCCATATTACATGGATGTTTTTATTTTTTCCACAATCGCAGTAGTAGAGAATCCCTCTACAAAATCGATTGTTTCAACACGTCCTCCTTTAGCCATCAGTACATCATACCCCACTATATCTTTGGCATTATAATCACTCCCTTTTACCAGGATATCAGGTTGCAAAGCTTTGATCAATTCGTATGGAGTATCTTCATCGAAAAAGACAACCATATCAATAAATTGAAAAGCGGCCAACAAGATAGCTCTTGATTGTTCATCAACAATGGGCCGATTAGATCCTTTCAAACGCTGAACGGAGGCATCAGAATTTAGACCGAGCACCAACTTAGTACCCAGATCCTTTGCCCGGGATAAATAATCAACATGCCCGCGATGAACAATATCAAAACAACCATTGGTAAAAACAATCTTCTCTTCTTGCAGCTCCCATTCCCGAATGACCTGAGTGGCCTCAGCAAGTGATTTTATTTTCGATTCTATTCTGGATAATTCTTCCATCTGACAAATATGATTATATAGTTACCGGCTACGTGTAAAAACTGATATCAATGGTTTAAAAATAGCAAAACCCCGGTACTGACCGAGGTAACTACTTATTAAATTCAAACTCCTATAGCTAAACCAACTGATTTGTAGCTGTATCCGGAAACACAAAAGTAGGTTTAAATTGTTTTGCTTCTTCTAAAGGCATGGAACAATAAGTAATAATTATAACCACATCACCTACCGCTACCTTACGGGCTGCAGCACCATTCAGGCAAATAACTCCTGATCCCCGCTCACCCTTTATCACATATGTCTCAATCCGCTCACCGTTATTATTGTTAACAACCTGAACTTTCTCGTTTTCAATTATTGTAGCGGCATCCATTAAATCCTCATCAATGGTGATGCTACCTACATAATTCAGGTTCGCTTCGGTTACCGAAACATTGTGTAATTTTGATTTTACCACTTCAACATTCATGGCCAGTGTTTTTGTATATCACGTTATCAATTAATCGAATCTCTCCGGCAAAAACAGCTATACAACCTACTATATACTCACTTTCATTCCATTTGTCAATGGCTTTTAAGGAGTATCCATCAGCAATATCAAAATATTCAACTTCTAAACCTTCAACTTCATTGACCTGACTAACAACATAGTCAATGGTCTCCTTCACTGTTTTGCCGCTTGCAAAGTTACAAGATTCAAACAAAGTTTTGGCAATTACCGGTGCATTTTTTCGCTGTTGATTGGTGAGTAACATATTCCTTGAGCTCATTGCTAATCCATCGGATTCACGAACCGTTTCGCATGGGATAATATCCACAGAAAAATTGAGCTGACTGACCATCTCCCTAACAATGGCCAACTGTTGAAAATCTTTTAATCCGAAAAATGCTTTATCAGGCCTCACCAATTCAAACAGCCGACTCACTACCTGAGCGACACCATTAAAATGACCTGGACGATATTTTCCTTCCATCACATTTTCGAGATCCCCAAAATCAAATATCCTTTCATCCTTCTCCGGATAGACTTCAGTAACATCAGGCGCAAAAACAACATCACATCCCTCTGTTTCCAATAGGTCACAATCCTTCTTCAAATCCCTTGGGTAACGTTGTAAATCATTCGGATTATTAAACTGAGTTGGATTTACAAAAATACTTGCAACCACAACACTACAGTGTTCTTTGGCCTGCTTTACGAGCGTTAAATGCCCTCGATGTAAAGCTCCCATTGTTGGCACCAAACCAATGGAATTCTTTTTTTCTCTAAATCCCTTCAAATAGGATTGTAATTCGATTACCGTTTTTACTATTTCCATCTCTAAAAAGAAAAACGAAGATGACACCTTTCTGGTTCACCTTCCATCAACAAGTTGTTAAACACGGCAAAGTAATAAAATTCATTTCAGAGTTACGACAACACACACAAACTTGTTTAAATTTTAATGACGCAGAGCACAAAAATCAAATAAATTTCAATATACTATTCATCAAACCTGAGGCAATCAGGCACTGAACTTTGCTGACTTGCATATTTTTCGTACTTTTGCCCAAGCAAAAAATACATCTACCGATATATTACAATGGAAAAAGCCAAAGTTTTATTCATCTCCCAGGAAATCACACCATATTTACCTGAATCAGCAATGTCTAAAATCGGACGTCATTTACCGCAAGGCATTCAGGAATTAGGAAAAGAAATCAGAACGTTCATGCCTCGTTTTGGTTGTATCAATGAACGACGCAATCAATTACACGAAGTGATTCGCTTATCTGGTATGAATTTGATTATTGATGACACCGATCACCCTCTAATCATTAAAGTAGCATCAATTCAAGCTGCGCGCATGCAGGTATACTTCATCGACAATGAGGATTATTTCCAACGAAAATTTATCATTACCGATGGTGATGGTAATGAATTTGAGGATAACGATGAACGTGCGATTTTCTTTGCGCGGGGTGTTTTAGAGACTACTAAAAAACTACGCTGGGCACCCGATGTTGTTCATTGTAATGGGTGGATTACCGCGTTAGCCCCTTTATACATTAAAAAGGCGATGAATGAGGATCCTCATTTTGCCGATTCAAAAGTGGTGTATACGGTCTATGATGATGCCTTTAAAAGCGAATGGTCAGAAAATTTCAAAGAAAAACTCAAACTAGAGGGTATTGAAGATGCTGACCTTGACATAATGGCGAATAACAACTACGTTAACCTGACCAAACTGGCGATCTCCATGTCTGATGGTATTATTCAGGGGAGCGAAACAATAAATCCTGAAATTAGTGAGTTTATAAAGCAATCCGGCAAGCCAGTTTTGGGCTATCACGATGAGGAGAGCTATGTAGCAGCTTACAATGGCTTCTACGATTCACTATTAGATTAACACTTTACTTATGAACAAAATTTCATTGAAACATACTTTCAATCACTTAGCAGGCCAATTTTTTATTATTGGCCTTCTTTCATTATCGGTATCTTGTAAAGATGATCCGGCCAAATTAGGTGGAGATGGTGTTCTCCCGGAGGGTGATGAGATTACTGCACATTCCTACAATTCGTATCCTTTAATTACGGAAACTACCACAAGAAAGGAAATACGAACTAGCGATGCCAATTATGGTGTTTTGGGCTCTTTCGACGATCCGACATTTGGTAACACTGAAGCAGGTTTTGCCTTCAACATTTCCATTGGAGCTCCTCCTGCTTTCAAAGTAAAATTACTTGACCCTAATGATCTTACCAATCCTGATAAAGCAATTGACACTACTTTTTACAAGTTCGATAATGAAACGACTGAATTCAATGAGTATTGGGAAGCCGACAGTGTTGTATTGAACCTTGAATACCAATACAATAAGTGGTATGGCGACATGGTAGCCAAACAAACCATTAATGTTTTCGAATTAACTGAATTGCAAGGCCCAAGCCATGAGTACTTCAACACACATAAATTCCTAGAGGAAGGTCCTAGTTTATTAGGTACTCAATCTGTTTCCGTAAATAATGATGTTCCCGATACGCTAAAAAATGAGACCAACTGGAATGATATAACAACTGGAACTTATAAAAACATCACCGAATTATATTCAGATCCGGGTCACTTATGGGATGTGAAGAAAATTGATACCCTCTACAATGACTTCAATCAACATAAAGTCACAACTAAATCGTGGCGTATCAAGCTTGATGATGAATTAGCCCAACGAATCTTCGAAATATCAGAAGAAGATTTGAAAACAACTAAACTTAACCTCATTAACGGCATTTTTGTAAATGCAATACGTGAAGATGCATCGAACCAAGGCTGGTTAACCCGTATTGAATTGGTAACTTTTAATCCAAAAACAATTTCATCTAGTCTGGATTTCTATGTAAGCCGGAAATATAAAAAGTTAAACGATAAGAATGAAGTTATAGATACCACCCACCAATATCCCCCCTATTCATTCCCCATTAACAAGGAAAATACAATTGTTAATACTTACGAACATACACGTGATCCAGGTATTGATATCGATGATCCAGCAGCAAAACAACTATTCATACAAGGTATGGCAGGAACTTATGCCTGCCTAAAACTCCCTGATGAATTAATAACATGGGTTGATTCATTAGAAAATGAAAAAGCAGGAGCACAAAGAAAAACAGTCAGTAACATCGAGTTTTTCTTAAAAGTTGCTAATCTGGAAGAAGTAGATCGCTACCCAATTCCGGATAGACTAACAATTTATACGCGAAATGATGAGGACGAAATTGTTGGCCCACCCCGGTATACCCGATTAGTTAACGGAAATGAATTAGAGCTTGAAATATTCGGTAGTAATATTCAGGATAATTCATCCGGGCAAACGGCAGGCACTGGAGAAAAGAAAATTTATGCCAGTATAACAACAGAGAACGAAACACAAATTGATTCGATTAAATACCAATTTGTAATGCGGGCAGAATATTTCAATTATGTCATGAGAGATTTAGCCGATGACCGTTCGAATCTGATATTTGTCTTGACCCAAGATGAAGATATAACATATCAAGATTTGACAGAAGCTGAGAAAGAAATAATTGATGCACAACTTCTTAAAATCTATCATAACAAATTTGCCAATGAATTTTATATTGGCCCGGATGCCGGAACAGCGGATTTTGACAGAGTGATCCTGCACAGTGCTGCCAAAGACACCAAGGATAAAGATCGCTTAAAAATGAATATCAAATACTTCGAATATATTACCAAGTAGAACAATCCATTACAATACTTTAAGCGGAAGAGTTAAATAGCTCTTCCGCTTTTTTTTGCCCCTAAAAGAAAGATTTAATAGCCTCAATCTTTTTAAACAATCAAATTAACCTTTCTTCTTCTTTCTTTTAGGCGGGAGCTTTTTCGATTTTCTTACTTTACCCTTTCTTTTCATTCGCGTACTGTTATTCCATTCTAATCTTTCATACCTTAGCTTATAAATTACTTTTAACCATATATATGAAAGCATATCGCCCGCTTACCAAAAAGGAAATAAAGTCACTTGAGCAAAATCAATGTAGCGCTTCCGATTGGGGTCTTGTCTTGGTTTCAGAAAATTTCTCAACCAATAACATACATCACGTGGCCTTCTCTGGTCAAATAAAGCTGGGGGAATTCAATAAAATTTTCACTTTCCCAGGTGGTGTCCAAAAGAAAGCGGGACTTTCTCATGCCACCATTCATAATTGTACAATTGAGTCTGATGCATATATCAACCAGGTTAAAAATCACATCGCCAATTACCATATTTCATCCAATGCAATCATTGAAAATGTAGATTCCGTTACCACCGAATCAGAAAGTTGTTTTGGGAACGGCGTTTTGGTTTCTGCCCTCAATGAAGCGGGAGGGCGTGAAATATCTATATACAATGAGCTTTCTGCCCACACGGCCTATATTATGGCTCTGTATCGTCATCGTCCGAAAGCGATTGAAAAACTACAGCAACTTATTGATCAATACAAAAATAATATTTGCAGTTCTATTGGTCACATTGGAACAGGTGCCAAACTGATTAATTGCCGAACCATTATTGATATTAATATTGGCCCATATGCTACCATTGAAGGCGTATACCGCTTACACAACGGCTCAATAAATAGTTCAGAATATCACCCCTCCTACTTTGGTCCGGGTGTTATTGCCGAAGATTTTATTGCTGCTTCAGGTTGCCATGTGAGTGACAGTGCCTTACTTTCAAAATGCTTTATTGGGCAAGGATGCGAGCTAGGTAAACACTATTCGGCTGAGAATTCTGTTTTCTTTGCCAATAGTCAGGGATTCCATGGCGAGGCTTGCTCTATTTTTGCCGGACCTTATACAGTCACCCATCATAAATCAACCCTTTTAATTGCCGGCTACTTTTCATTCATGAATGCAGGTAGCGGATCCAACCAAAGTAATCACATGTATAAGCTGGGCCCCATTCATCAAGGAGTACTGGAGCGCGGTTCAAAAACAACCAGTGATTCATACTTGCTATGGCCGGCCCGCATCGGTGCTTTTTCACTGGTTATGGGAAGACATTACCGCAATCCGGATACCTCATTATTGCCATTTTCTTACTTAATCGAGAATAAAGATGAGAGTATCCTGGCACCCGGCGTGAATTTGCGCAGTGTTGGTACCATCCGGGATGCCCGCAAGTGGCCAAAGCGCGACAAACGAAAGGATAAAAAACTATTGGACTTTATCAACTTTAGTTTATTAAGTCCCTTCACCATTCAAAAAATGATCAGTGGCAATAAGGCTTTAAGGGACCTCAAGCACACTTCAGGAGCCACTTCGGACTATTACATGTTCAACAATGTAAAGATAACGAAAGCAGCTCTGGAGCGTGGAATGAAACTATATAACATTGGAATCATAAAATATCTGGGCAATGCACTAATAAAAAAGCTGGAAGGCATTACCTTTGTAAATACGGAACATTTAAGGAAAAGCCTTGCTCCGACCACTTCATTTGGACAAGATGAATGGATCGATATGGCCGGCCTTTTAGTACCGAAAGAACGGGTAATGACCCTTTTGGATGATCTTGAGAACGGTCTCATATCTGATTTGGATGAACTCAACCTCAGATATGAGATGATGCATACTCAATATTTCGATTTTGCCTGGAACTGGTGCGTCAATGTATTTAAAGAAGAATTTGATCTGGATTTAAACGCCATTGAAATTGATCAACTCATCCCCTTCATTGATAACTGGAAAAAAAGTGTGATTGATTTAGACCAGATGCTATATGCAGATGCTAAAAAAGAATTTACCCTGAAATCACAAACAGGATTTGGCATTGATGGTTCCGAAGAAACACGTCACCTTGATTTTGAGCATGTTCGTGGCGATTTTGAAAAACATCCATCGGTTCAAGACATCCATACCCACATTCGAGAAAAAAGTCGCCTGGCCGAAGAGCTGAAAGACAGGCTTATCCTCCTTAAGCAGAGAGATAAACCTTAATATAAAAAACCATGCGTTTAATCATTGAACCAGATTATCAGGTAGCGTCAGAATGGACAGCAGCCTACATTGCTCAAAAAATTAATCAACACAACGAAAACAAGCCTTTTGTACTGGGATTGCCAACGGGCTCTTCTCCTCTGGGCACTTACAAAGAATTGATAAAACTTTGTAAAGAAGGGAAAGTGTCGTTCAAAAATGTGGTCACTTTTAATATGGATGAATACCGGGAAATTCCCAGAGAACATCCGCAAAGTTACTACACATTTATGTGGGAAAACTTTTTTAACCACATCGACATTCAAGCTGAAAATACCAATTTATTAAATGGTCAGGCTGAAGATCCGGAAGCTGAGTGCAAAAGATATGAAGATAAAATAAAACAAATGGGAGGCATTGACCTGTTCCTTGGCGGAATAGGACCTGATGGACACGTGGCTTTTAACGAACCAGGCTCTTCATTAACTTCCCGCACACGGGTTAAAACGTTAACCTATGATACCATTCTGGCTAATTCGCGCTTTTTTGATCACGATCCGAATAAAGTACCTAAGACTGCGCTGACTGTAGGAGTAGGAACTGTTTTAGATTCCAAAGAAGTAGTGATTATCGTGAATGGGCACAACAAAGCGAGAGCTTTGCAACATGCTGTTGAAGAAGGAATAAACCACATGTGGACCATCAGTGCCATACAGATGCATCAAAAGGGTGTTATTGTATGTGACGAAGCAGCTACTTATGAGCTGAAAGTAGGCACTTACAATTATTTCAAGGATATTGAGAGCACCAATCTTGATCCCAAAAGTCTTTGGTCATAACATGGATATTTAAGACACCTTTATCATTATTAATACACATTGTCTTAAAAGAGGAATTTCCACTGGAGTTCCTCTTTTTTTTTCATCAGCTTCACTGATTTTATAATACTAAAAGAAACGACTATGTGTGGAATAGTAGCATATGTTGGAGATAGAACAGCATACCCCATTATTATAAAGGGATTACAGCGATTGGAATACAGAGGTTATGACTCTGCCGGCATTGCGCTTGTGAATAAAGGCATTCATGTGTATAAGTGCAAAGGAAAAGTAAAGGATTTGGAGATGCATACCAACGGGAAACCTATTACCGGTTCTATTGGTATGGGACATACGCGTTGGGCGACCCATGGTGAGCCCAGTGATAATAATGCCCACCCTCACGTTTCTCAGAATGGTAAATTCATTGTTGTTCACAACGGAATTATTGAAAACTATTCACACCTGAAAAAGGAGTTAATGAGTAGAGGATATGATTTCCAAAGTGAAACAGATACTGAAGTTTTAGCCAACTTGATTGAAAACATCTACCTGGAAGAAAAAGTAGATGCCGAATTGGCTGTTCGCCTGGCTTTAACCAAGGTAATTGGCGCTTACGGGCTAGTTATCTCTTGTACCGATAATCACGATCAACTCATCGCTGCCCGAAAAGGTAGTCCTCTGGTTATTGGTGTTGGCGAAAAAGAATACTTCCTGGCTTCTGACGCTACCCCTATTATAGAATATACAGATCAGGTTATTTACATGAATGATGAGGAGGTCGCCATTCTATCTCGCGGAGACCTGACTTTAAAAAACATTCAGAACGATGCCAAAAAACCTAAAATCCAAAAGATAAACCTGAGTATTGAGGAAATTGACAAAGGGAATTTTGATCATTTTATGCTCAAAGAAATCTACGAGCAGCCAATCTCCATTGAAGATACATTTAGGGGTCGTATTTCGATGGATCGATCAAAAATATTCTTGGGTGGGATTATTGAAGCCTTACCAAAACTAGCAGAGGCTAAACGCATCATTATTATTGCTTGTGGTACTTCCTGGCATGCAGGTATGGTGGGTGAATATTTATTTGAAGAATTTGCCCGAACACCTGTTGAAGTAGAATATGCCAGTGAATTTAGGTATCGAAATCCGGTGATAAATAAAGATGATGTAGTTATTGCTATTTCCCAAAGCGGTGAGACAGCTGATACACTTGCAGCCATTAAGATGGCCAAAGAACAAGGCGCTACAATATTGGGCATTTGCAATGTGGCCGGCTCATCTATTCCACGCGAAACACATGCCGGTGTTTATACCCATGCAGGGCCTGAAATAGGTGTGGCCTCCACCAAAGCATTTACCTCCCAAGTAACTGTATTGACCATGATGGCTTTCCTTTTAGGTAAAACCAAAGGCTTAATAAATGAGACTGACTATAAAAAACTGGTACAGGAATTAACGGATATACCGGATAAAATAGGCACCATTCTTAAATCAGAATCAGAAATAGAAAAAATTGCCCAAACTTACCAACATGCCAACAACGCATTGTATTTAGGTCGTGGATATCTTTTTCCGGTAGCTTTGGAAGGTGCTCTGAAATTGAAAGAGATTTCTTATATTCATGCTGAAGGATATCCTGCAGCTGAAATGAAACATGGGCCAATCGCTCTGATTGACGAAAACATGCCGGTCTTTGTGATTGCGACCAAAGACAAGTCCTACGAGAAAATTGTCAGTAATATACAAGAAGTAAAAGCCCGTAATGGAAAAGTCATTGCCATTGTTACGAAAGGCGACTCTGTTATTAAAAACATGGCTGATCACGTCATTGAAGTACCCGACTGTCATGAAGCACTGGCACCTTTATTAACAGTTATCCCATTACAGTTTATATCTTATCACATTGCCGTTCTTCGTGGCTGCGATGTTGATCAACCACGTAATCTGGCCAAGTCCGTTACAGTTGAATAATCTCTATATCAATTATTAATGTTTAATTATTAAATATAGCCACAAGAGGGATGTTGAATTGATTCATGGCCCGATAACTATCGTGGATATGATTTTTGACAATTAAATTTTGATAAATAAAAGCCCGGTTGAAATGTCAATCGGGCTTTTTCTATGTTGTCAGTGAAAAATTTATCGATCTTGATATTGCTCTTTATAATAGTGTTCATAATCGCCGGAAATGATATTATCCATCCAGGCTTGATTGGCCAGATACCATTTCACCGTCTTTACAATTCCTTCTTCAAACTGCAGTGAAGGCTCCCAACCTAATTCATTCATCAACTTAGATGAATCAATGGCATACCTCATATCATGACCAGCCCGGTCTTTCACAAACGTTATTAACTTTTCAGAGGCTCCTTTTTCCCGCCCAAGCAAGTCATCCATCACCTCACATAATTTATGGATCAATTGAATATTTGTCCATTCGTTATTACCCCCAATATTGTAGGTCTCACCATTTTCTCCTTTATGGAAAATAAGATCAATCGCTATGGCATGATCGATCACATACAACCAATCTCTGATATTCTCCCCTTTGCCATAGATTGGAATTGGTTTGTTATTTTTAATATTATTAATCGCTAATGGAATTAATTTTTCCGGGAATTGGTTCGGTCCATAATTATTGGAACAATTAGAAATCACAACAGGCATACCATATGTATGAAAATATGCCCGCACCAAATGATCGGAACTTGCTTTAGAGGAAGAATAAGGACTACGCGGATCATAAGCAGTGGTTTCCGTAAACAATCCCGTTTCACCCAATGAACCATACACCTCATCGGTTGAAATATGATAGAACCGCTTACCTTCCATATTGTCCTTCCAAATGGTTCTGGCAGCGTTCAACAGATTGACTGTACCTAAGATGTTTGTTTTAATAAAAGCCAGCGGATCAGAAATGGATCGATCTACATGCGATTCTGCCGCCAAATGCACCACCCCGTCAAACTGATATTGTTTGAAAAGTTCCAGGATCGCATTTTCATCGGTAATATCGGCTTTTAAAAAAGTATAGTTAGACTTATCCTGGATATCAGTCAAGTTTTCCAGATTCCCGGCATATGTTAATACATCCAGATTATAGATGTGATATTCCGGATAATTATTAACAAATAAACGAACGACATGCGAACCAATGAATCCGGCACCGCCAGTGATGAGTATTTTCTTCATGCTAGTAACTATATATTTGAATTCAAATATCAGAATATCATCATAATTAAAAAAGAGAAACTGTAATTATTAACCCGATTCTAATCTTTGAAATCGCAACTATCACTATCTAATAC
>JAEINY010000062.1 GCA_016342595.1 Marinilabiliaceae bacterium | reverse complement strand
AAAGGGTAAACTATCGTTTCATAAACTTAATAACCTCACTTTTACGCTGCGTCATGATCACTTTCAGGTAATAGATGCCGGATTGCAAGTGGCTCACGGGTACCGATTCTACCGGCCCCGTTTGTTGCAGCATTTGTTTTCCGGTACCATTATAGATAATGATGCGGTCAATCAGCTGCGTACTCTCCAGGTATAAGATATCCTCCACCGGATTGGGATATATTGTTAATATCTTTCCTGCTTCTGCTGAGGGGATCGCATTTACCAGGTCCAGATTTAGCGTATATGTTTTCCAGGATCCGTCTTCCGCCACCACATTGATGAAGGCAACGCCCGGTATTTGGGATGGGTAATCAATCTCATGGGTGGCCAGGGGGGATTGGTTAGTAGCTGCAAGGACGGGTATCTCCCTGGTGTCATTAACCGTTACCGCATAGCTTTCCTGTTGTGGCGAGAAATTATTCAAGGGAGTATCATTCACTCGGATCTCACTTAAATAGGCGTTTCGGTCAGGAGCATACCCTACCCATGAAATATTGTCAATGGCAGTGGCACATTTGGTCGCTGATTTATTTTGAATAGCGATGGTGATGTGGCCCTGAACTTTCAAATCAGCGATGTCCACTTTGTATTTCGCAGCCCCGGTATGTGTGATCGTTTTCACCACCTGATTATTGATTTGTACTTCCAGGGTACGCTCTGCACCATCGGCCCACAGATCTTTCACATCAAACGACAGTGCGCTGATACCGCCCGGAATGGCTTCTGACCAAACACCCGTTTTATTATTATAGAAGTAAATACAATTACCCGTGCCCAGGTGGGTGCTTTTTTTACCATCTACAAACCAGGTGATATCTTGATTGCCCGCAAAAGAGGTGTTCACCCAGTCAATTTCAGTAAAGCGTTCAAAATCCTCCACATGACTGTCGGCTACCAGCACATCTAATGAATAGAGGGTTTGACCACCGGCACTATTGGTGACGGTGATATTCACCATGCCCGGATACGTATTGGGTTCTGTGACGATCACTTCATCTGCTGCGTTTTGAGCCCCGGCTTCCACAGTTGGGGTATGCCCGGCAGGGAGGGTGATTTGCTTGTATAAGGTGGCCGGTGTCCAGTTAGGCAAGTGAGCACCATCTACCTTTAGGGTACTTAATAAAGGAGGATCTTGCGTTAAACTCACTTCAACCGGTAAGCCGTGAATGCATGTGAATTCCAGGATGGTTGTATTGTTCTGCCAGGCCACTAATTCACAATTGTCAGAGGGGCTGGCGAGTGCATATTTGCCGTTCAGAGTGATTTGTATTTTTCGCTCACTCACTTTAGCTGTATGGGTTAATGAAGTCGGCACTTCCATATTGATGGCCGGATCCGCCATGGATAACTGCAGCGATTGTGCGTTTTTCTCTTTCACCATCACCAGACATGGATAAGTGGTGGTTTTGATGTGCGAGCCGGAAATATCGTTGGCGGCTTCAAACAATACATAACCTGTGGTTTGAGTCGCGTTATCCTTCACAATGTGTGCGGTGTGATCTTTCCGTATCACTTCATAAGGCACATTGTTACTACTCATGTCAGCTTTAAAAGAAGTCAGCTCAGCTGTGCTTGTTTGAACCAATAGCGCATATTCATAGCCCGCATTTGTTGGTGAAGTACCGTGATCAATCCACGCGGTAGCGAAGTTACCATAGTTAACCTTACGATCTTGGTTGTGACGTGACTCCTGATTGGATTTGGAGATTTTCACCCGGCCGGCCGGAATGTAATAACCATTTCCTTTGGTATCCATCAAGGTGATGGGCGAATTGACCGTTTCATCCCGTTGAAGCGGAAACTGATTCAATTGTTCATCATTTAAATGCACAACTTCACTGGTATTGGTAAGATGCGTTTGGAAAAGTGTGGTCTCAGTCGCATTTTGGCTATTTGAGTTGTTGATATCACTACCCAAACAAATGATGCGGTTATCGAAAGCGAATACCGATTTGTGTGCTACAAAGTCATCCGTGTAATTCGTATAGCCGTTTTCATCCAGTTTCATCCCAAAGATACCGTTATCACCCAGCGAACAGGCACCGGCAAACGCTTCGGTTTGAGAGCGATCATTGAGGTTACTTCCGGAGTATTCCAGCTTATCGAAAGGTAGATGAATTGTCGTAGCTCCCGGAAAACGGTTCCAGTCCCAGCCTTCCAATACAAAACCACTTTCGGCGGCACTCACCGGATTACCCGATGCCAATACTTGTACACCCCCATATCCCTGGTAGCGTCCATAGCGGTTGTTAGAGGTATAGATTTCGGTGCCGGTGACGATGTTATTAAACCCTTTGGTGGCGACCAGCCATTCGTCACGGCGGTGCAGGTTAAGTGCGCCATAATTGACACTTTTATTGCCTGATGGAGTCGCTGCCGGCTGAATGCCCAGTGCGACAAATTCATTATACAATTCTTTTTTGTATTTGGTCAATCGCATGTATTCAGCTGCCGCTTCCCGGTCAAGAGGAGCAGACGCTTTAGCCAGATAGGCAAATGCATTAATAGCGCCGTTACTGATGCTTTGGTCAATGGGGTGACGACCCGATACGCTATTAACAGCCGAGTGTTTGTTGGCATACCAGGTATGGATGATCAATCCTTTTTTTAGGTTGGCCAATGATTGAACGGATACATTGTAATGGGTATTTCCGATGTATTGTAATATATTTCCAAGACTGCTGTAGCCACCATTTAAATAGTTGGCATAGATCATGCCATGATGAAAACCGGCGCCGTCGGGTTTAAATCCGCCCACCGTTCCCAGACTGGGTTGCATGACGGCATCCATCCATAGTTTGAACGATTGCATGTCACGTGCCAGTTCCGGTGAGTCATCACGTAATAAGATGGCCATGAGACGACCCGGGACTACTGTGTTCCAGGCATCGATAATGCCCTGTAAATTTTCGGGTTTGGGTAAATGACGTATCTCCTGCACACCGGTCCAGTATTGAATCATGTCAAAGGCTTGCTGGAATTTATTCGCATCCTTCAGTGCCTCCTGCATCAGCCAAATGGCTTTGGGAAATCCGCGAAATTCGTATCCATAATGGTGATTGGTACCGATGCCACTCCCCACTGTTAAACCTTGATCGTAGAGCCAGTCCAGGATATCGATAAACATCTGATCGAAACCGGTTTCCTGGTTGTGATGCCAGGCCTTGGCGATGTCATAGACCAAATCATCCAGATCTTTTAAGCGTTTGTCATCATTGGCAGAGACATATTCATCATCCGGCACAAAAGCTTTACCGGTGATAGCTGTTCCGTTTCGTTGAATCTGAAGCGCATTGAATTCGTTTTGAATAGCTGTCAGGCGTGAGGCAGAAGGTGCTTTTCCGGCAACATCCGTTGTAATGCGGTTGCGGATTTCCTTGAAAGCAGTGGTTTCTTCAGTGGTGATGGCGTCGGGTAAGTCCACCTCATAGTGATAGGTACTTTCCCAGTGCCACAAAGCAGCCCAGTGGTTCGCATTCATATCCGGATTGATATAAGGGAGTTGGGCATCCGGTGTCACCCGGTCGTTAATACGACTGGAAGGAAACTTCATCCGGTCAAAGAACAGCGATCCGCCTGTTGAAGTAGCAGGTGCGGTAATGCGCATCGAAGTCAGCTTCGTATCATTTTTTGCACCGTACATATCTTCGTCGAAGCGAATCCAACAAGCACGCCACCCCGTGAAGTTAAGGTGATAGTTAAAGTAATATTGTACTGAACCATTGCCAGTCATGTATTCAAATTTCAGATCCGCATCTTTGGCATTTTCATTATAGATCCAAAGGATCATGCCGCCCTTATAAGCCTGGCAAGCCTGAGCTAAACCGGATGGGTTGGAGATGGTGATTTGTGCAGAGGGTGCCCAATCCCATTGTACGGATTGAGTGCCCATTTTATGATGAGCCGATGAGATAGAAAGGGCATTATTGGTGGCGGACCAAGTGCCTGGTACCTGACCTTCCAGACCCAGGTAATTTTGGGCTGATGCCGCAAGAAAGCAGAACAGCAGTAATGAAGATAAGAGTGTTTTCATAAATGATTGTAAGTATATTTCCCGATAAAGTGTCTATAAGCCAAAAAAGCCCGGCCGAGGCCGGGCTGTGGCAACGCTACGTTTAGCGTTTAAGTAGTTTGTTTGTAATCACTGTCCCGTTATTCAGAGTCAGTTTGAGCAGATAGATACCGGCCGGATACTCGGCTATATCCATCGTATGAGATGTCATAGTTTCTTCTTTAAGAAGGCTTCCGTTGATATTATATATTGCAACAGCTATCACCTCGTTTGCGAAGTTAATCTTACTTGTTGCTGGGTTGGGGAATACCAGTTTTGATTTTTCAATTTCAATATCACCTATGGCTGTTGAGACAGGTTTTACGGTCACGGTTACCGATTTTTCTCCTTGTAGTAAGAAGTCATCACCAGCTATAGTAAAAACTAAATCAGTAGTTGCTTTAATGGTTGAAGGTGCTGTAAATGTTAACGAGTTTGTTTTACGTTCTGCAGCAGTGACATTTAGAACTTCTTCGGTATCCGGTAATGACCACCACAATTCAACGAGGTCACCATCAGGATCACTCACCTGTGCATTTAAGGTAATCACATCTCCTGGAGCACAAGTAATATTTGCACCAGCATCAACAACAGGTGCAGAGTTATTGACGCCATTGGTTACTAATTCAACCTTGACATCATCAACGTAGTAAGTTGCTGCTTGCCAAAAGTAAAAAACAAGCTCATTACCTTTTCCTTTGCCATTATCTGTATACGGTACAACGACAGAGTATTTTTCCCAGTTTTGAGTTAAGTCAAATGTGGGGGCTTGGGTAGTACTTGTATAATACCAAGGAAGGTAAAGTTTTTGTTGGGTACCACTGGCATCATCCGTGCGACCCCAAAATGAAACGCGTATGTTTTGTCCTTTAATATTCTCGGTTAATGGCTGTGTTGCTTTTATGCCATAAACAGAGGCAGACGGAGTTGTGATTGTTGCTTTCATGGCTTTCAACCCATCTTTTACTGGGTTGCTTGGCGTTTGGTTCATGTACTCAATGGTACCTACTCCTTCTTTATCAGTTACATCCAAAATCCATGAAGATGATTCAAAACTACCATCAGCTATATTTACTTCTTTGATAGATACATCATCCAGGTAGAAGCTCCCGTTTTTGATGAATAACAGGCTTATTTCAGAAGCAACCGGATCATAATCTGGCTCAACAGGTACGGTGAAGCTATAGTTAATGTATGTCCAATCTGCTGTTATATCAAATCTTTCATATCCATCCAAAAAAACTTTTGTATTATCACTTCTTTTACCGAAAAGAATTTCAAACTCTATGGCCGTAGATTGTGCAGTACCCTTAGTCCAAAAACCCAATTCGTATGTTTTTCCTTCTTCAAATGAACGTGTTTGTTGAAGTTTTACATCCCATCTGTCTTTCGCTATACCACTATCTTTTACAGGTAGTTCTGCTATATTAACGTGTAAAGCCTTTTGACCATCTTTAGCATCAGTTACAACTGTAGTAGTAGCATCTAATGTTGGATTGTTAGTTACATCCACCCTCCATTTCCAGTTGGCGTCAGTAATGGGTTCTTCGAAACTTGGATTTAGTAAAATATTCTGTGCCCATGTATTACTTATCGCGATTGAGCAGAAAAGAGCAATTAGTAGTAAATTTTTATTCATAATCTTCTGATTTAAATTGGATTTTTATCTGCTGCTAAAGTAAAACGCGGATATTTGTGGGAGGGGCAAAAACGTACGGGATAGTGTATCCAATTGTACAGGTGTTATGAAAAATGATAGCGAACAGGCTTCATATATAGTGTTTAAAGGCGACGAGAATGCCGGCTTCAGTAGGAATGAAAAGGAAAAGTTAATGTTGATAGGATTTGATTAGGATTGATTTTTTTTTGTTTTAGAAATAACGTTATCAGCCTAAATGTTTTCTCTATATATAAAATACTGTTTACCCATTACTGTGAAATGAGTTAAGCTTACTGCGGAGGATGGACAATGGGGTATCTGAATTATTTAGGCTATTCGTATGCACTTGTTAGGGCTACATCGAGTATGAAAATCGATTTATGCTTTCAAAAAAAATATTACTTTTACATCAGATGGTAGCAACCATAAGCAAATTAGGAAAGAGCAGAAATGGAACTACACAATAATAACCTGTTGATTGAGCGAGTTAAGTCGGGTGATGTAAATGCATTTGATCAATTGTTCAATACGTATAGTCAAAAGCTGTACGCTTTTGCCTTGCGTTACCTCAAATCAGAAGCTGATGCGGAAGAGGTGGTGCAGGAGCTGTTTTTATACATCTGGAAAAACCGGAAGGACCTTCGGAAAGACACGAAGCTGCAATCTTATTTTTTCACCATTGCTTATAATCTTATAAAGAAACATTTTCGAAAACGTGGTTATCACCAACAGTTTCTCGATAGCTGTGACTCAGAGGCCGAGAATATTGATACCGCCTCTTATGAAAGTGTGGAGTACAAATCTGTATTGGAACAAATCGACAGGGTGATCACCAATTTACCGCCGCGTCGAAGGGAGATCTTTATTAAAAGTCGTAAAGAAGGGATGAATTCCAATGAGATTGCGGTGGAGTTAGGATTGTCGCGTGGTACAGTGGATAACCAGATATCAGAAGCTTTAAAATACATTCGCGCACAGCTAAAAAGTGAGCATCTCTCCATTCTGCTTTTCTTCGAACTCTTTCTTTTTTAGACTGAGTATCCGTAATACCGCATCTGCATTTTACCTTATCATTCGATGATTTGTTTTGACTTATAATGGTCTCTTCATATTGAAGAAAGTCTTTTTGTTTTTAAATAATTAGAGTATTCCCTTTATTTATTTTACGCATTCAAAGTTCAGTAATTCAATGAAATGCGCTGAATATGTGAAAAAAGATGAAAAAAAGTTAAGAATTGGACGTGAGATGTCTCGGGTTGGTGGACATTATTAATGTAAAAAAGATGAATACATGAGTCGGTTTGACAAAGAAAAACTTGATCAATATCTGAATAGTGATAGTGGGAACCAGGATGATTCCTACTTAGTCGGATTGTTTGGTGGCAATACTACCAAGCCGGAGGTGGATCAGTTTGTGCGTGATGACTGGAAATTATTTGAGAAAGAGCCGGGGAAACCAGGCAAAGACTTATCTGGTGTTTTGGCAAAAGTACATCATCAAATCAATCAATGGAATTTTTCCCAAAAACCATCGCTTAGACATCGCTTGTATCGGTATTATTCCGCCGTTGCGGCAGTGCTCATGATTCCGCTGGTCATTTTATCCATTTTGAAGTGGGATCAAAGGGATGATGGAGGACAGTCATCAAAGGGCTATCTGACCGTTCAGGCGCCCAATCACTCCCGTGTCGATTATGTGTTACCGGATTCCTCACAAGTGTGTTTAAAAGGAGGTGCGTCATTGACCATTCCGGTTGATTTTGCTGAAGACCGGCATTTAAAACTGATTGGGGAAGCTTTTTTTGATGTCACCAAAGATATCCATCATCCTTTTGTGGTAGAGTTACCTTCCGGGCAGGTGGAAGTTTTGGGTACGCGTTTTACGGCAGCCTCGCTGCATGAAAATCATTTGGAGGTCGTGTTGGAAGAAGGTAAGGTTAAAGCTACCGTTCCCAATTATGCAGAGGCGTTTATCCTGACACCAAATCAGAAATTGGAAGTGATTGATGGCTTAGCACAATTAGATAGGGTAGAGGCGATTAAACTCACTTCCTGGAAAGATGGTAAGTTGATATTCAAGGATGATCCTTTTCCTGAAATTGTAGAACGCCTGGAAAAATGGTATGGTGTTGATATAAAGTTGAACAGTGATCAGCTTGCTCAATATTCCTTCCGGGGTGTATTTATGGATGAATCCCTGGAGGAAGTGTTACGAATGATGGCATTTACCTTACCGATAAAATATAAAATTGCAGAGCGTAAAAGGCTGCCTGATGGTAGTTATTCGCCACAACAGGTGGTAATTACTAAAAGAAACCCTTAAAAAAATATGTAGAAAACATTAAAAACAACCTGCTTATGGAATATCGATTCAATTGAAAGTAACGGGAATGAGCTGCAACCCACTCCCGTTATAAATCAGGTATTAAACCCAATTTTCACTAATAGTACTGTAAATTTATGAAAAAAAATCTTAAACCAATAGGAGTATGGGATTCCTGTACCCTAAAAAAAACTGGTCGAATTATGCGATGTATCTTAATATTTCTCTTCGCATCTACGCTGAACTTAATAGCCGCCGACTCTTTTTCGCAGAAAGCAAAAATTTCGTTGGCCAGCAAATCAGCTTCGCTTGAGAGTGTTATGGGCCAAATAGAAAAGCAGAGTGATTATGTTTTTCTGTTTAGCAAGGAAGTGATTGATATCAATGCGCCCATTGAAATCAGTGCGAAAAATCAGAATGTAGAAGACGTGCTGGATAAAATTTTCCAATCGGGTAATATTGAATACCGGATTATTGAGAATAAAATTATCCTAAGTACTAAAGCAACCAATCGATATGTTCAACAGGATCAGAAATTGACTGTTACAGGTAAGGTTACAGATGATAAAGGCGAGCCCATTCCTGGTGTTAACGTATTTGAAAAATCAAATCCAACAAACGGAGTAATTACTGGTATCGATGGCGGTTATTCCATAAAGATTAGCGATGAAGATGCTATTTTATCGTATTCGTATATTGGATTTAACGCCCAAGAAATTCAAGTGGCCGGTCGTAGAGATATTAATATCACTCTCGTGGAGGAAGCATTGGAAGTGGATGAAGTAGTGGTTGTTGGTTACGGTACACAACGCAAGGAGGCGTTAACTTCATCGGTGAGTACGGTGAGTAATAAAAAAATTGAGGCCGTTACTGTAACCAGTGTTGAGAAAGCATTACAGGGAAATACGGCTGGTGTGTTAGTAACCAATGCAGTTGGGCAGCCAGGTGGTTTTGCCTCAGTGACCATTCGTGGTGTAGGGTCCATAAATGCAAGTTCCAGTCCCTTATATGTAGTGGATGGTGTACCTGTAATTTCAGGTTCGGCAACAGGTTTTTCGACTTCTTCCAACTTTCTGTCTTCTTTAAACCCTGCGGATATTGAGACAATGACAGTTATGAAGGATGCTGCTGCAACTGCCATTTATGGTGCAAGGGCATCCAACGGGGTAGTTTTGATTACGACCAAGCAAGGGAAAAAAGGTAAGGCGAAAATAAATTTTAATATGGAACTTGGATTTTCTGATATGACTCAGGCAGATGTTAGAATGACAAATTCTGATGAGTTGTTGGAGTTGCAAAGGGAATCTGTAGAAAATGCCCGTGAGTATTTTGGTTCTGATGAATATGACTGGACGGATCCTAACGGGGATTATTATTTACCCGATGAATTAGCGAATTCAAGCACTGATTGGTTCGATGAAGTAACACAACTTGGGAAATTCGAGTCTTATAACATGTCAGTGAATGGCGGAAATGAGAAAACTAAGTTTTTCGTGTCCGGTTCATGGTTTGATCAGGAAGGAACTATTATTTCTACTGGTTTCCAGCGATTTTCAGCCAGATTGAATTTAGAACATAAGTTGAATGACTGGCTTAGTTTTGGTGTTAACACTACTGTGAGTGCTACTGACCAGGACTACTCAACTGACGGTTATACTTATGAAAATCCGATTTATGCTGCGTCTAACATTGTTCCTTATGTAGGGCCTTATAATGAAGATGGTTCTTTCAACTGGGACTTGATGGGATCGGTTGGAAACTATAATCCTGTAGCAAACCTGAATTTGCATAATAGAAATAGTGATGTAAATTCATTGATGAATACATCATTTCTTAAAATACAGATTCTTTCTGGGTTGTCATTTAAGACTACTTTAGGGATCGATTACAAGGATGTTAGAGATCATGAATACATCACACCACAAACCCTTTATGGCCAAGAGCTGGATGGTGGTGTGACCGAGAAGGTCAAAGAGTATTATAACTGGACCTCTTCTAATATACTTACCTATAATAAAATATTTGCAGACGTACATAGTTTGGATGTTTTGGGTGGTTATGAAGTTAATTCATATAAGTCAGATTACGTATATGCAACCGGTGGCGGAGCGAATGATGATATCCCCAACCTGTCAGGTGTCTCCAAAAACCAAAGTGTAGGTGGTAATGCTAATGATTACTCTGGTATTTCAATGTTTGCCCGTGCCAATTATAGTTATAATGGCCGGTACTACTTATCTGGTAGTTTAAGGAGAGATGGTTCATCCAGATTTGGTCCTAATAATAAGTGGGCTCTTTTTGGTTCGGCCTCTCTTGGATGGGCTATTAGTCGTGAGGAATTTTTTAATGTATCATTCATAAATAATCTGAAGCTTAGGGCAAGTTATGGTACGACCGGTAACTCGTCCATTGGATACTATAGTTATTATGGATTATACGGAAGCTCAATTTATAATGCTAATGGTGGATTAAGACCCAGTCAAATTGCTAATCCTGATTTGCAATGGGAATCAGCAGAAACTACCAACCTTGCTTTAGATTTTGGGTTTTTCAATCGAATCAACGGTACGGTTGAATACTTCTGGCGTAAAAGTACTGACATGCTTATTGACGAAGAGTTGTCGTTGACGACAGGGCAATCCAGTATATTAAGAAATCTTGGATCAATGATGAACCAAGGATTGGAGTTCCAGGTATCGACTCAAAATATCAAAGGAGAATTTAGCTGGATTACTGATTTTAATATTTCTTTCCCGAAGAGTGAATTCCTTGATCTTGGTGGAATGGACTACATCCCTAATGGCGGATTGCAAAGGAGGGTAGTCGGAGGTTCATGGTCTGATTGGTACATGGCAGATTATGCAGGGGTTGATCCGGGCACTGGTTTGGCCATGTATTACGATGTAAATGGCAATATAACCCATGATTCAAACGAAGTCAATAAACGTATTTGTGGTTCTCCGGAGCCTGACTTTTACGGCGGTTTAACAAACACCTTATTGTATAAAGGGATTGAGTTAGATTTTATGTTCCAGTTTAATTATGGAAATGAAGTAATGTTTAATGAGCGGTCATCTACAGAGCATGATGGGGCCCGTGTTTTTAATGCTAATGTTAATGATAACCAGTTGGATCGCTGGCAACAGCCCGGGGATATAACCAGTGTGCCAATGCCTATTTATAATAATGATACCAATAGTAATTTGTGGAACAGTGACCGTTATTTGGAAGATGGCTCATACCTGAGACTGAAAAGTGTATCATTAAGTTATAATTTACCTAAGAAGTGGTTAGATAAAGTGCGTGTTGGAAATTTGAAAGTATTTACGAAAGGAACAAACCTATGGACATTAAGTAGTGTTAATGGATTTGATCCGGAAGTAAATAGTGCCGGGTATGCAAGTTTTAACTATCCGGTTTCCAGGACCATTGTTTTTGGAGTTAATGTAGTATTATAATTTGAAAAGATAGAAGACATGGAAATAATAAGAGTATATAAAATATGGGTTATCATAGCTTGTTTGGCTTTAAATTTCTCTTGCTCGGAGGATTTTATGGACAAATCACCCTATGATTCTATCACCAATGAAAATGCATTAGGTTCCTATGATAAACTAGTGCAATCTACCAGTGGCTTGTATCCCGGATTACAGTGGAGTAATTTGTATGGCCAAAAGATGATAATTTCAGCAGATGTTCTTGCAGATAATATTAAGTTTAGCAATGAAGCAACTACATCCAGGTATAATCAAGATTATCTCTTGAATTTAACCGATCAAAATTCACCCTGGACCTTTGCAGATGCTTATTATCATATCACAGCATCTTGTAATATTATTAATACGATTGATAAAGGTGAATTTGACAGACAGACGGCCACTGACGATCAAATCAATCAAATTCAGGGAGAGGCTTTATTTATGAGAGCATTATGTCATTTTGCGAATGTTAATTTTTATGCTCATCATTATACTATTACAGAGGCCAGTGTTGCCCCAGGTGCTGATGGTAATGGAGGTCACTTAGGAGTACCAATTGTATTAGAGACTCAAATAGGTGAACCAGCAAGGAGTTCTGTTAAAGAAGTCTATGATCAGGTAATAGCGGATCTGAACCGAAGTATATCCCTGTTGAACGAGAAAAAGTCTGTGTATTATGTGTCACCTAATGTAGCAAAAGCATTCTTAGCTCGTGTTTATCTGTATAAAGAAGACTATGAAAATGCTGCCAAAATGGCTAATGACGTGATACAGTCAGGAGACTATATGCTTACACCAGAAAGTGGTTATGAGGAGTATTGGAAACTGGCCGATCAACCAGAGACGATATTCGAAATTGCCATGAACTTTAGCGATCCAGATTTTGCAGCTGGAAACAATACTGTTGGTGGTATCTATCTTTACTACAAGGATGTTGTTTCTACCGATCAATTAGCTAATCTGTATGAGGATAATGATGTGCGGAAATCAGTATTAAAACCCAATGGAAGTGGCGAATATCTGATTCATAAATATCCGGGTAGAGAGGGAACTGATGGTGTTCAGGTAAATAATACGAAAGTAATTCGTTTAGCCGAAATGTATTTAATTCGTGCCGAAGGAAATGAGAAGGGGGGTACAACTATCGGTGATACACCTATAAATGACATCAATTTTTTAAGAACCGAAAGAGGTCTTGATGAGTTATCATCTGTAAATACTGATGCTATTGCACTTGAAAGAAGGCTGGAGTTAGCCTATGAAGGCTTCCGTATTTATGATTTGGCGCGTTACAAAGAGGATAATGTTCGTCCGGAATGTCTTCCTGTGCCATTAGTGAAGTATCCTGATAGTCGCTATGTGTATAAGATACCAATGCACGAGATGGATAATAATGATAACATGGTACAAAACCCTTAATTAAACGTTTAATTAGAATTTGATATGAATAAAATAAAAATATATCTGTTATTTGTAGGGGTGATTTCATTGATTTTTGGATGTAATGAAATCGACCAGACCTATGGAGGCCCATGGTTTGTGTATACTGAGGCTGAATCAGGGGAAGTATTTGAAAGTGATCCTAAAACATTATCTATACCAGTTTTTGTAAGTTCTGATGATTATTTAACCCAAACAGAAGTGACCTTCAAAGTTGAGAGTGAAAATGCAACTGAGGGGGTAGATTTCGAAATTGTTAATGTGGGACGTGATCTTATTTATGAACCAGGTGTAGCTGTTCAAAATATCGATATTAAACTTATGGATAATGATGAAACTGATGGTGATCTGGAGGTTACAATTTCGTTGGTTTCTACTAATAAGGCGGATTATGAGATTGGTAAGCCAGGACCTGATAATACTTTTAGCTCTTATGTGCTTACCATTTTAGATGATGACTGTCCTTTTGTTCCTGAAGATTATTCGAAAAGTCTGGATGGATTAGAAACCTGTATTTATTGGACAGATATCAAAAGTCCGTTTGTATTTGAATATTTAGGTGAAGTATCTGAGAATGTTTACAGATATAATGTTACCGGTTTCTGGTATGCTCAGCTTGAAGGTTCAGAATATGCCTGGGTTGGAGATGGAGATTCTGCTGAATATTTGCCTATTGAGGCTATTATTGACTTAAGTGATCCTACTGCTCCAACAATTGAAATTAAAGGTGGAATTGGAGCTATGCTCCATCAGGATGGAGATGCTTACTCCTATGAAGTGAAAGCTACAAAAACAGCATTATTCCTGAGCACCTGTAAGAAAGAGATGCGTTTCCCATATCAAATGGTCGGAATGGATTGGGCTAATGGAATGAACTTTGATCTTAAATTTGATTTCAATTAAACAAATTAAATTCGTATTGAAATGAAGAAAATATTTATAGCAATTATAGTAGCTTGTTTTGTTTTTACAGCATGTGAAGAAGACAGCTATACTTTAAAAGTTTACGATCCCATAGGAGGTTTTGTAGATCGGGAAATAAGTGCAGTGGCAGAATATGATGCTACAAACTCTGAGGATATATCATTTATTTTCGATATGCAACGCATGGATAATGTGCAATCAGTTGATTTGACCATAGCTATTGAATCTGCTGAACCCGAGGAGTATGCGTCTGCAATATCTCTAATTACTGATAAGGTTACTGTAGTAGGACAAGATTCATCTACTGTAGATTTGGTAAAAGTGGATTGGTCCCAGACAAAACCAGGAAAGCCTGTAAAAGTGACTTTAGGAGTTCAGGATGAAGAAGGTGTGGATACCGAGACGGTATTAAGAACCACTTCATTTATTGCAGTAAAGGATGCTGAACCACTTGCTAGTTTGGATAAAAGTGTGGTATATAACGCACAGATTCCTTATGGATCAACAGAAAATACTACCTTTAAATTAAAAATTGACTTGTTAGACAAACCTGCCAATCAAAATGTTGTAATTCCGTTTACACCAGCTCCGGCTGATGGTATTATAGAAGGAACGCATTTTAGATTTAAGGAAAAAGTATTGCGTGTTGCCAAAGGGAGCAGATCTGCTGTTTTAGAAGTTGAGACCCTTTTTGCTGGTTTTGATTTAGGTGATTCGGAGTCGCTATGGATTGAACTACACCAAGAGGATGTTGCTGAGGAAATGTTGATTAAAGTAAATCCGGATAGTTGGTGGACCACAATTACCTTAGGACGTGAATGGAAGAATGTTGCTTTTCTGGATAAGACAGCAACATTAAGTATCTTGATTGATTCTGTTCTCGAAGGAGAAGCTACAACTACTGTAGAAATAGAGAATGTTCTTGAGAAGCCTGCCCGCGCCGATGTAAATATTCCAGTTGCATTTAGTGATGGTACCGCAACTCAGGGAACACACTATAAGGTAGCAGATTCTTTCATCAAGGTGAAAAAAGGACAGACAAATGGGGTATTAAATTTGGTAGTTATACGAGATGCCTTTACGGATTCTAATCCAACTGCTAACTTTTGGTTAGAATTGGGTTGGCCTCTTCCTGTTGACTTTGGATACCATAGTTCATGGTGGACAACTGTAGAAGTAGGAATAAAGTAAAAGTGAAAATAAGTAAAAGAGATGGCACTAGTTATCTCTTTTACTTTAAGATAATATGATCTAATTAACAAATATTTATGGAAAGTAGGTATGCAATGCAGATTCGACTGTTTTTGATGGTTGCATTTTGGGGGTTTTACTGCCATATTAGTGCGCAGAATGAGGAGTATCAGTTTCCTGAGAGAAACAATCAGGTAGAAGAAAAGATAGTATCCATTCCAGAGTGGGAAATTGTAACGCCCACATTAAAAAGTGACGTCACCTACATTGATAACTCTACCCACAAATATTTCCCACCTGTTTTTAATCAAATTGGAAATTCCTGTTCGCAGGCCAGTGGAATACGATATATTTTCTCCTATGAAATCAATGCACTGAGAGATATTGAGTCTAAGGATGCGGAGAATTTATATAGCTATCATTTTACCTGGAATTATTTAAACGATGGTGATTACGATTTAGGGTCGTGGTATTTTGATGGTTTTGATATTTTAAAAGATTGCGGAGCTCCAAATATCGTTGATATGGATGATGATTATGTATCGGAACGTTCCTGGATGAATGGTTACGATAAGTATTACCGGGCTATGCATAACCGAATTAAATCCTATTCAAAAATTACTGCCAGTACTGATGAGGGGTTGGAAAAAATGAAAAGATATTTAACCGATCATGGTAACGGATCGGATGTTGGCGGATTAATTGTGTTTTCTGGCAGGACATCCAATTGGAAGGTGGGTCCCTATAGTGGTCCCTCCAACACCGGTATAGGCTATGCCGTAAAGAGATTTGGTAACGGAGGCGATCATGCCATGACGATAGTGGGTTTTGATGATAAAGTAGAGATCGATGTGAATGAAGATGGGGAAATTTCAACCGACGAAATTGGTGCCTTAATTGGCGTAAATACATGGGGAACCAGTTGGGGTGATCAAGGTAAGTTCTATTTTCCATACAAAACATTAAAGTTGGATGAGTGGCAGGGGGGAATTGGTAACGGTGACAAACATGTTTACCTGATCGAAGTGATGGAACACAAGCCAACAGTTACCATAAAGGCGATCGTAGAATATACATCGCGTAACGATTTGAATTTTAAATTGGGAGTGTCTCCAAATCATACAGATGATTCACCGAAATGCATTTTCTATCCTAAGTTTATGAAAAATCAGGGAGGTGATTTTTATATGCAGGGTGGGGATTATAGTTCACATAAAACAATTGAGTTAGGCTTTGATATTACCCACCTTGTCGAGAAAATACCCGATGCAGAAAATCCAAAATTCTTTTTGACTGTATTTAAAGGATCGATGGGTATGTTAGGTAATGGAAAAGTTAAGTCTTTATCCGTGATAGACTATCGGGAAGACGTCAATCAGCCGAAAGAGTATGTATGTCAAGAGGAAGATGTAACAATTGAATCACGTACTGAAATGTTTGTGACTTTGCCGGATGTAGGAATCGAGGATCATATTCTAGATGCCTTTGATAAAAGTTTAAAAGTGTTTCCTAATCCAGCAACTAACCAAACCAATATCACATTTAGCTTGACGGAAAGTTGTCAATTGAAAGTTGATGTTATTGATGCTTTGGGATGTTCTATTCAGGAAATAGAAAATAATTATTTTCCCACCGGAAGTAATTATCAAATACAATGGACAATTCCTCAGGATTTGAATCAAGGGCTCTATTTTATTAGAATGCTATTAGAGGATAGAGTAGTCATTCGTAAAGTGTTTATACAATAGAAAAAAGTTACTAACTTATATAATTTCACGCTTAAGATTTTTGTTACTGCGTAATAATTGGAAGAGGATGTCAATTACGTACAATTACTTGAAGAGGGGTGTAGAATCAATGAGTCCTGATAATTACTGCAGTTCAGGTGATATTAACCTAAAACCAAAATTCCATCTCGAATTCTAAGAATAATTAAGACGATGCCGGGGCATATTGATATGAGTTGTGACTAAAAAAGGGGGTGTTAAAACGTTAACACCCCCTTTTTATTGGATCATATTTGCGTATTTCTGCAGAGAGATGCAGTGTTTTGTTTCAATTTAAAATTCACTGGATTCAGGTAATTCATAGTTTTTATGATCTTTCTTTATTTCTGAATGCCATTCGAAAAAGCGTTGGGTCATCATTTCCACCAATTCAGGATGTGCTCCGGCTATGTTATTGGTTTCGCTGATGTCTGTAGTTAAGTCAAACAAACCATACTCGTCAGAGCGGCCATAATAGCGTAACTTCCAGTTTTGATAACGCACGGCCCAACCGGTTTCATCGCCGTAATAAGTTTTGTCATGGCGTGCCAACGGACCATTGGGATCATCATATACTCTTGGTTTTCCTTTTAAGTGAAAACCTGTCCAAAAAAGAATCTCATGAGGATTGGCGTTGTTTTCCCCGGACAAGTACGGTAATAAGTTTAAACCATCTATGTTTTTCCCTTCTGGCAGCTCCATATCCAATGCCGCGTGTAATGTGGGGAAGATGTCCATACCGGATACTGTCTGATCGTACACCTTACCTTTTGGCAGGTGGCCCGGCCAGCTCATCACAAAAGGTACACGAATGCCGCCTTCTTCCAGAATGTACTTATTCCCTTTTAAGGGGGTATTGTCGGCATAGGTGCGCGGTGATCCGCCATTATCAGAAATAAAGATCACAATGGTGTTCTCATCCAGGCCCGTTGCTTTGAGTTTGTTGGTCAGTGCGCCGATGGCATCGTCCAGTTTATTCAAATGGTACAAATAGCGTTGACGTCCTTGAGGTGTATGAGGGCGAACCGTGTTGACATACCATTCCAGGTATTCGTCCCAGTCACCGGTGGCCGGATCCCAATCCGGTACTTTGTCAATACCCAGCGTTTTTAGGTCAGGCTCTGGTATTTGATGGGTAAACAGATGGACTGCATTGAAAGAGACGGTCAGAAAGAAGGGATTATCCTTATGGTTATCGATGTATTCCAACGACTTTTCCACAATGATATCAGTGGAATATCCCTCCATATCTACCTTTTTATCATTTTCCCAAAAAGGACCGATGCCTAAGTGATTGGCCATCCGCTCACTGAAGCCTTCCCGGTCACTGGCTTTATGACGAATGTAATCCATCGTGCCCCCTTCCTTACCAAAGAAATAGTCAAATCCATGTGAGGTGGGGAATTCTGGCTCACCGGGCCCTTTTACCGGTCCATAATGTGATTTTCCCACCATGCCAGTCTGATAGCCATAGCTTTTAAGTTGTTCCGCGAGTGTGACTTCACTTTCCGGAAAACGTGCGCCAAAGTTATAAACACCCCAGCGTTGTTGCTGACGGCCGGTTAGTATGGCCATACGTGAGGGACTGCAAACCGACATGGATACATAAGCATTGGTGAAGCGAACACCTGAATTGGCCAATTGGTCCAGTTGAGGGGTTTGGGCATCCGATGTTCCACCATAAGCATTGAAATCACCATAACCCTGATCATCGGTGATGATGAGCAATACATTAGGCTTTTCTGACTGTTGCCGTTTGTCTTTTTGACATTGACATCCCGGGAAGAGCATTAATGAAGCAGCTCCTATGGTGTAAATGGATTTTTTTAGATGTTGTTGCATAAGGATTCGTATAATGAATTGTGATACAAAGAAGGTGAATGATTACTTTGCCGATGTGCAGGATCGTCCGGTTTTTGTATAAAAATGACCAATAATTCATTCGTCCAATAGTCTTTAATTCCGAAATGCGGTGGTTTATTTATAATACCATTTAAATTTCAAACTGCGCTGGCATATGCCGATACATAATCAAAGGGCGTTTAGAAGTGAAACGCACTAAAGGCGCATTTTGATTAGTAAACGGTATAAATGAACTGACCGGATAGCTTACGTGATAGGTAGAAAAAATGCCCCTGATGACAGAGGCATTTCCACTTTCTGAACTAAAAGAAGTGTATTGCAAATCGAGATTTTTTCGTTGAGTAATTGTGTTTGAAGTTTAATCAGGAGAGATAATTTCCAGATTTTTGATTAAGCACGCAGCATATTCAGAAGCCGTTCCCCGAATACGTAGTCCCAGATGACCACCTGTATAGGGATTTGAGTCTTTTGTTTTCAAAATGGTTTTACCCTCTATCTTTAACCAAATCAGGTCAGCTTTTCGGCCCACTTCAATTCGGTAGTATTTGCCTACGTGCATCACGTTCTTTTTAGCCATGTCCAGTATCACCCGGCCTGTGTTTTCATCAAACCGGCGCACAAACGGCGGGAAGTTATGAGCCGCATTGTGAAAGGCAAAGAAATAGTTATCGCATCCGGCCTGCCAAAACTTGATGGTTCCATCATAGGAATCTGGTAAGGTGAGCGCTGTGGACGGACCATTGTCTGAAGCCGAAAGAAGTGCTACTAAAACAGTAGAAGGTGTTAAGGGCATCACCTCATAACGCATAATAACATCCTGAGAATAGCTTTGTGGACTCACTAACCCCACACCCTTACTGCCTTTGGGATTCTCCTTTAATAAATATTGGCCATGACCTTCCAATAACTTGATGCCATCTCCGTAAAAAGTCCATTCTTCCAGTTGTTTGACTGATGCTCGGTTTTGACTGATCGCCTGTATTGAAGAAATAGCCAGCAGGCCGATGAAAAGTGAAATGTATTTTAGCATGATTTTATTTTTTAGTCAGTGAGTAAACGCGGAAGTTATCAATAGTCATGTGATTTTTATAAGTGCGGATGCCGAAATAACCATTCGTATAAGGTGCTTCATCATGGAAGTCATAAATCAATTGATCGTTTCGGTAGTATTGTACCCGGTTGTTGTAGACCACAATTCGAATTTGATTTAATGCATTAGGCGTGATCAGGTATTGTTTATCACTCAGGTCATGCTCGGGCAAGCATGGACGGTCACCACCTCCTGCATACCGTCTAAAGCGTGTCTTAGTATTATCATGACCACCCAAGCCCACATAGTACAATTGCATGTCGTGGTAATTTTGAAATTTGCCCTCTCTGCTTTTTGAATTTTTAAAGAAATCATTAGGAGAATGGATGTCTTTAGCCAACCAAAAACAGTTTAAATCCGATACCCGATCATTGGAGCCACCGGCAGATACGACTACCGCATCGTATTCGATCATAAGCGGTGCTTGTAGTTTTTCATTGAACCATACCGTACAACCAGAGAAATCATCAATGTTCATTTTTCCATCTTTCACCGCCACGGTGCCACCGGGTAATTGCTCCACAGTCCAATTCGTCATGTCGTGGGTGAAATCCTCCGTTACAATAGGAGTGGCGAGCACATTTTGATCCGCTATGTGAATGATACGTTGAGATTTTTTACAGCCGTAGCTTAGCGCTGCAATGGCAATCATTAGAATTATAAAATTCTTCCTGGTAGTTATCATGTGTTCTCGTTTTTTGAGTTGCTTGTCATCTAATAATTGAATAGAGCATTCATACTGCGAAGTTAATTTTATTCACCTTGCTACCACTTCACAAATTATTCACAGAAGGTGTCGAATTGTACAGGGCAGTTATGCCAATTGTATAATAAAATGATTGCTAAAGCATTTTGCTTATTACAATGGTAAATACCGGTACACAATCATAGATTGATGTTTTTATCAATCGTTTTGATTGGTAATCGGTATTAGTTTGTCGTGCCGTATTTAGTGACTGTATGTTTGATTAATGTTCTATCATAATTAGTGGTTGTAAAAGGGTAAGCCTGAAAGGATTGAATGTTAATAGCCGCGGGTGAAACCCGTGGTGTAATTAACAAAAACACCACAACCCAGAATGGGTTGAATCAACCAACCTTTAACTATGATAGAGCCTTGATTAATGACTATATAGTTATACCATTTGAATTTCAAATCTGATCTCTGGTAGCTATTGAAAACCTTCTTAGTCGTGATCCAATAGTATAGGCTACTCTAATTTTAGAGCCGGTTATCTCATCAGCCTGTTACATAGCATGGAAAAAACTGACTCGTCAGTTTAGGATTCAGCGTGATTTTTTTTAGGTTTGTGTATCTTTATCCAACAAATTTTAAGAAGTGTATTTGTTCGTCGTTTTTTGAAATGAATAGTTCTTTTGGCGGGCAGATAACAGATATGTCGTATAAAAACGTACGTCGTTGTAGTATGAAAACTAATTGATTGAGGTGGAGTTGGGACTGTCGGGCAGATGAATGATATTAGACCTATTGCGAACTATCGAACACATCCTTCTTTCCAAGCCAAGCTACATTTGCAATGTTGAAAATTCATTAATTAGTTATTGAATTGTTAAAATTTCACAATTCTAAGGTTGAAGAAAGCAACATTGAAAGTAGTAGTAAAATCAATTTTGAAATCTAAGTCGCAATGAAAAAAATCACACTCTTGTCTGTGGTAATGTCGCTACTCTTATTAATAGCGTGCCAGGAAGACACTTTTATGGGAGATTCAGAGATGGTTTATCAACCACCATCTGAACTGAAATACATGGATATGGAAGGGGCCCGCGAGGGACAACGAATTATTACTTTTGCGCCTGCAGTTGAAACGGGTGGATTGATTCCTTACTTTGAGATTGTTAAAGTAAAGGATGCCAGCGGAAATGTAATGGATGAAGAGTTTATGAAATACGTTTCCATTGCCAATCCGGAAGAAGAACCTAAGAAGATAGACGATACTGACGAAGAGCTTATGGTGGTTAATTATAAGAACGCTGGAGCTATCACAGTATATGGTGATTCTATCGATTTAGATTTGGGAGGTTATACGTTTGATGTTAAGGTTAAAACCTCTTTAGCAGAGTCACAGGTATTAGAAACTATTTTTGAAGACGTGTTTAAGCTGGCGGTAGGGCCAGGGTTGGTATCTAATCTTAATTATTCACCCAAAACACAAAATTTGTTATTGGATGGGTCTAAGCAAACAAGCAAACCTACGCTAGGAAGTAAAACGAATCCGGATGTGCGATTTGAGTTGGTCAGTCATAGCGATATTTTTGTTATTAACACAGAAACAGGTGTTATAAAATTAAAGGATGGGGTTACTGTAGAAGAAGGAACTTACTTACCGCAAGTAAATGTAATCAGTAATATCAGCAATGAAGTAGTTCCATTCCAGGGAAAAAATTGTCTTACTATAATTGTTTCTGAAGAACCGGTGGTGATTCCGCTTCAAAGTTTTACTCTGTTTTACCCAAACTTTTTATCAGAAAATGCAACATCCGGATATCGTAAATTTGTAATTAAGGACGGAGGATTACCATCTGAAGATATTTGGAAACAGACAGGACCATGCCCTAAACTTTCAAAAGAAGAAATTGAAGCTCGTCCAGGTTCTGGGGTAAAGTCACTTATGACAAATATTGTGATAGGACAACTAAAGGAATCATCTCCACATGAATCATGGGTGGTTCTTAATGCTCAAAACTTTGAGGCTTATAGTTCTGGTTTTAATTTATCTGCTGGTTTTTGGATTAAGAATCGGTATGTAGAGTACATGACAGATGGGCGTACGCCAACTAACCTGGAAGTGTATGTGTCTACTGATTTCACAAATAGCGTTGAGGATGCTAACTGGGAGCAGGTAAATACAGTATTGAAATGTGAAATCAACAACTCAGGTAAAATTATTAGCGGAACACCATATCCCGGTGATCAAAAGGGGGAGGATCCTGATGGACTGAAAAGTACGACTACAAATGCCGATGACAAGTGGGTGAAATGTATCTTGGACCTGAATCCCTATAAAGCGTCTACAAACTTTACCTTGGCCTTTAAATTTGCGTCTTATTTTGATTCTCCGATTTCTGTTTTAGAAAAAAGCGGACGTGGCGGAACCTATTACATCTCAGATGTGCACATGCAGGCCACAGAATTGCCACAGGAGTAATTTGTTGATACTTAGGATTTACTAAAATATAGCTTTGAGAGGTGAGGATAGATACTTCACCTGCTCAAAGCCCATTATAAAGATATTGAAATGAGAAAAATACAAATAGTAATGTTGTTCCTTTTCGTCTCTTTGACAGCCATGGCTCAAAAGACCGTGACAGGAGTTGTTTTGGACGATACAGGACTGCCTTTACCGGGTGTGAATATCATGGTGAAAAATACCACGACGGGTACCATCAGTGATATAAAAGGGGAATTTGTACTCAATGATTTGAGCGAGACGGATGTGATTGTCTTTTCATTTATCAGTTTTAAAACTCAGGAGGAGCAGCTGAAAGGACGTGATAAATTATTTATCACCATGAAACCAGAGAGCATTGGCTTGAATGAAGTGGTCGCCATTGGGTATGGTACTACTCGAAAGCGTGATGTAACTGGTGCCGTGGCAAAAGTAACCACCAGTGATTTGGTGAAAGCACCGACTTCCAACTACGATCAGGCTTTGGCAGGTCGAGTGGCAGGTGTACAAGTATCAGCTGCCGATGGAACACCAGGCGAAGGCTTAAATATTGTGATTCGGGGAGGTAACTCCATCACCGGCGATAACTCACCCTTGTATGTGGTGGATGGGATTCCCTTGGAAGATTTTGATCCGGCGAGTATCAGTTCCAGTGATATTGAAAGCTTTGATATTTTGAAAGATGCCTCAGCTACGGCTATTTATGGTTCACGGGGGGCCAATGGTGTAATTATCATTACCACCAAAGAAGGACGAAAAGATGGTAAAACCGATATTTCATTGTCTGCTTCTACAGGTTTACAATGGATCCCTACTCGTCTGGAAGTACTGTCTCCTTATGAATATGTGAAATATCAGAAAGAGGTGGCCTATGCGAAAGATGGCTATAATCCGGCAGATAATGTGAATAGTTTCTACGAACATTGGGTTGATCCTGAATTGTTCCGTGATAAAGAAGGTACCAGCTGGCAGGATGAAATTTTCCAGGTGTCAACCATTCAGAATTACAATTTGTCGATCAGTACCGGTAACAAAACTTCTAGTTTATATTATTCCGGTGAATACCTGGATCAGGAAGGCACCTTGTTGAACACCGGATTTACTAAAATACTGAACCGTGTAAAATTCTCGCACCGTATTAATCCCAAAGCACAAGTGGGAGGTTACCTTCAATATTCCTACATCGACCGTCAGGGTATTAATATTGCCGGTAATAACTACACCAGTATCATTAAAGATGCCATCACCTTCCGTCCCGTGGAGCCCTTGGTAAGCGATGGTATTGTAGGTGGTATCGATCCCAATGATCCCAATGATCGCCGATTCAACCCAGTGAAAACACTGAATAATACCGATCGTAGCAGAAGACAGGATGTGGTACGTGGTAATTTGTACTTAAATTACAAGCTGACTCCGGCGTTAACATTAAAGTTGACCGGTACTTACCAGGTTGATACCCGCAAAGAGAGCTTGTTCTTTGGTAAAGATACGTATCAGGGATCACGTGGAAACGATGGTATTAACGGATCGTTAACCAATCGTCGTTACCAAACCTTGTCAACGTCCAATACTTTGAATTATAATAAAACGTTCAAGAAAGTGCACAGGGTAAATGCTTTGGCTGGTTTGGAAATTCAGGATCGTGCGTCGGAATACGCCTGGATGAAAAACTCTCAAATACCTACGGATGCCTTCGGTATGGATAAGTTAGGAATTGGTACAGCACCATCTATTCCGCAAACCTCCACTTCCGGTAATAGCTTGTTGTCATATTTCGGACGTGTGAATTACTCTTTTAAGCAGAAGTATTTGTTCACGGCTAACTTCCGGGCCGATGGATCATCGAAATTCAACCCGGATAACCGTTGGGGCTATTTCCCTTCTTTCTCCGGAGCCTGGCGTTTGGGTGAAGAGAATTTCATTAAGTACCTGGGTGCTTTCTCCAACCTGAAAGTAAGAGGTGGATGGGGTATGACCGGTAATAACCGTATTGGTGATTACGATGCTTATAACCTACTTAATGTAAATTCTTCCAGTGGTTATACCTTCAATGAAGTGTATGTGCCGGGAGCTTACCAAAGCAACATGGGCGTACCTGACTTGCGTTGGGAAACAACTTCGCAGATGAACGTAGGTATTGACATGGGATTCTTCAATCAGCGCGTGCAAGCGGTGGTGGATTATTACAAGAAAAACACCAAAGATTTGTTGCTGGATGCAGAGATGGCATTAAGCACTGGATTCAACCGCGTGCAGCAAAATGTGGGTGAGGTGGAAAACCAGGGATTGGAAATCAGCATCAATACGGTGAATATTAAAAACAATAATTTTAGTTGGACGACTTCTTTCAACATTTCGTTCAACAAGAACAAAGTCGTTAAGCTGAACGATGGACAGGATGCCATTTACACCAATCCGGATTGGTACAGTGGCTACAATGAATACCAATACATCACTCAGGTAGGTCAACCAGTGGGTATGATTTACGGATTGGAGTACAAACGGATTTATCAGTTTGATGACTTCAACTGGAGCAACGAAACACAAACCTATGCCTTAAAAGAAGGGGTGCCGGATAACGGTGCTATGCCAGTGGCACCAGGAAGTATCATGTTTGAAGATCAAAATGGCGATGGTACGATCAACGAAAAAGACCGTGTGATCATTGGGGATCCGCATCCCGATCATTTCGGTGGATTAACCAACGATTTCACCTGGAAGAATTTTGATTGTCAGGTATTCCTGCAGTGGTCGGTAGGTCACGATATTTTAAATGCTAACCGCATCGACTTTGAACAGCCTGGTGCTAAAACAAACAGTGGTCTTGCCGGGTTGGCGGATTTATGGACACCTTATAACACGGATACCGATGTGAATACCATTCGTTACCAAACAGTTTATGGTAAGGCACCAAAAGGTAACAATGTGGATAGCCGCTACGTGGAAGACGGGACTTACCTGAAATTGAAAACGCTTTCATTGGGATATACACTTCCTAAGACGTTGTTGGAACGATGGGGATTTTCAAAATGCCGTGTGTATGTATCTGGGCAAAATTTAGTGACCTGGACTAATTATTCAGGCTACGATCCCGATGTGTCTGTCGGTAAATATGGTGCCTTAACACCTAACCTGGATTACTCTGCGTATCCGCAAAGCTCCATTGTCTCAGGTGGTATTGAATTGGTATTCTAATTGTTAATGGCTTAAAGAAAAAGAAAATGAATCATTTAAATAAGATATTATTAAGCCTTTTGGTAGTGGTAGGTTTTGGGTGTTCCGACTTTTTGGAAAAGTCACCCGAATCGAACTGGAAGGTGGATGAGTTTTACTCCAATTCCACAGAGGCGCAGTTAGGATTGGCTGGTATTTATTCTTACATCGCCAATGCCGAGGTGTATGGATCTGATCTGCCGACAGTTTTTGATTCGGGTTCGGATGAAGGCTACTATAACCGCCGTTACAACGAGAACTGGACTGTAGGATTGTACCGTCATACGGCAGCTGATTTGTACGTGGAAAAACTGTGGGTGAATTTATACGCTTGTATCAATGCATCTAATATGTTTATTGCCAAGTTGGATCAAAATGCCTTTGAAGAGAAAGAATACAAGGCACTGTTAGGCGAAGCGAAATTTATGCGGGCCCTGGCTTATTTTCATCTGGTGAGCTGGTATGGTGAAGTGCCTTTGCGCCTGACCTATTCGGTGGATCAGTCGTCGAATCACGTAGCTGCGTCTGAGTTGAGCGAAGTGTACAAACAAATTGTAGAGGATTTTACCTTTGCTTATAAAAACCTGCCTCATTCCAAAGATGCGGGTTATGTACCTGGTCACGCCAACCGCATGGCTGCACATGGATTATTGGCCCGTGTGTATCTGAAAATGGCAGGTGAGCCATTAAAGGATACCGGTAAATTTGAACTGGCCAAAGCGCATTGTGATTCAGTCATTTTAGATGGTTGGCATGACTTGCGCGTGGATGCGGAAGATCAGGGATACCGTAACCTTTTTCTGACTTACATCCAAAATACCTACGACTTGCAGGAGTCCTTATTTGAAATCTCCTATACCAACATGCGTGATTTGGGATTGAATGTTGATGGTAAAATTGGTAACATCAATGGTATCTCCTGGAACTATGGGGGTGAAGGTTATCCCTTTGGTTATGCCATGTTGAATGCGTCGCCGGTAGTGAAAAATGTATATAGTGCCGAAGATAAACGTTTGGAGTGGAACCTGCGAGGGTATCGCTATGCCAATGGGGATGCCAAAGCGGTTTCCTCTGCTTTGGATGCACAATATTGTCCAACTAAATACCGTCGTTGGGAACCCACTAACTGGGACGATCTGGAGGTGGATGCAGAGAAAGGCACCATGGAATCCTATGTGATATTAGAGCCGGTGTCATCACCCAATAAAAATTACACAGGTATTAACTTCCCGGTGATACGTTATGCAGATGTCTTGTTAATGTACGCCGAAGCGGCCAATGAAGTAGCCGGTATGCCTACGACCGAAGCCATTGCTTACCTGAATAAAGTACGGAATCGTGCCGGTTTAGCAAATATTGAGGACGTAGCTCTTGAGAAAACGGCTTCGAAAGAAGCCTTCCTGAGAGAACTACAGGACGAGCGGATGCGTGAGCTATGTTTTGAAGGATTGCGTAAGCAGGATTTGATCCGTTGGGGTATCTTAGGTGAGCGTTTGGAATTCCTGAATGCCAGCATCATGGGAGATCCAAAATTTGATGCGAAAAAGGAGCAGGACATGAGTTACCTGCGGGCCGGATTAAACTAC
>JAEINY010000061.1 GCA_016342595.1 Marinilabiliaceae bacterium | reverse complement strand
AGTTGTTTAGTCTCTCCAGCGTATTGAACACTTCCTGTTAATCCGGAAAATGGTAAATTAATCATTCAAGTCAAACCTGCTTCGTCAGAACTTTTTCTAACGACTAATCATTTTATAAGCTGGGTACTCATTATACTCCCGCCGCTTACTTAATGGTGAAGTGACTTTTTCTGAAATACTTTAATCACCACTGACTTTATATGGGGATAATCCGGGAAGCCAATTACTCAAATTCATCCTTTTGAATTGACTTATCTCAGATTCAGCGACCTCATTACTGCCGCGACCGAACGAAATTTATATTTCAGATACGCTCTCTGTCCGATGAATATCTCTTCCGAAAAACTTAAATGGCTATTCACTTTTGTAAATACCTTCTTTCGAATTCAATTCCCTTTCTTCATCTGCGCGAATAGCTGTCTGGATTATTCAAATGCTGCATTCCTATTGTATTTTGCCGTTATTTTAAACTTATATATCTACTCTGTCTGGTAGTTATCAATCATTAATATTAATGTGACTTTTGGCAGGAGGTGAAAATTAGTTGCCAAAATACTTGACATTAAAAAAGATAATCAGTGTAAATTAAGTATAGCAAATACTTTATTATAAAACTTAAAAATCACGATTATGAAGAAGTATCCATTTTTCAGGTTTCAATTGAGTGAACTGCATTTAGCACTTAAATTAGTCATCAATTTTTTATCACCATTAAAAGAGAGCTCGACCGAGGTAGTTCCTTTGCTGAATAAATTAACACATTTATTCAATAAATACGATCAGGCTTTAAAGAAGAAACATTCCAGCGCCTATACGGATGTCAAAAAGGAGCAAGATGTAAAACAGGATGAGGGATTTTTGAGCTTCCGCGAATTCGTTCATTCTTGTTCTTATAGCATCATCAATCCTACGCTGCGTGAGCCGTCTTTACGCATTATGGAAGCGATTAAGCGCCATGGCTGGAGTTTGCATTCGTTTTCATATAAAGATCAAATGGCCACTTCTATAAGTTTAATTAATGAGTTGAAACGTGAAGCACTTAGCAGTGATATGATAACTATAGGTGCACTCGAACTTTTTAATGGCTGGAATGAAGCTACCGAAAGTTTTCATACCATCAGTCAAACAAAAGTAGCTGAAAAGGCGCAAGACAGTGGTGAAGCAGCAACGGATCTGCGAAAAGAAGTTATTTATTGGCTCGATAAATCCCTGGTGCGAATTGATGATATGGTTGTGTGGGAATCATCTGACGAATGGGTTGAGATTTATAAGAATATTGAAGAGGCCTTGGATGGCATTAATACTGCTGTTAAAGGTCGGATCACTCGTAAAAAGCATGAAGTAGAAGCGTCTGAGCAGGCAGATTAAAACATTATTTTTACATCCATAAAGAGAGCCAGCTTCTTATATAGCTGGCTCTTTAAGTAATTGAGTCGTATAGTATCTTGCATATGGCTCCGGTTTGATCCTGGCTGAATTATATCAGGCTTCCAGCCTTGGTAATTTTTACAATTGGAACTATGTTAGTAACCAATTTTTCCTACTTTTATACACTTAAGTTATCCAAACCGATACTACCATGAGAATAGTCGTTTTATTGTTGACGTGTTTATTATTACTACACTGTAAGTCTGTAAAAAAGAATTCAACGGTTTCTGTAGATGAGTTAATACAGGAACATTTTGAAGGCAAAGCTCAAGTGCATTACAATGAAAGTAAATCCTTTGCATTATGCTGGAGTAGTTATAAGGGCACCCTCTTAAAGCCTGGTAATAGCCTGGATTATGGTATTATCGATGTCTCTGCAAAGAAAATGGTTTACCGGGAACAAAAATATAATGCGACTGTTGAATGGGTGAATGATACCATTGTGAAGGTGAAATCGAACCCCGGTGTCCGCTCTAAAGATGAACAAATTAACCGGGCGATGGCCTTGTATTATATTAATGTTCGAACCTTAGAGAAATCGACTGATTTAGACCTGTAAATTTAAACCTATAAGATGAAAAAAAATTACCTCTATTCCCTACTCGGAGTTGTTTTGCTCCTTGCGACAGTCCTGACATTTTTACCGGATCAGCTGGTGTCTGAAAAAGATGTCAATCGTAAAGAGTTAACTTCCGAACAAATTATAGCAAATCGTAAACAAGCTAAGATAGACCGACGAGCGGCAGGTTATGCCAAGCAAGACAAGCCTGATAAGTTTTTAGAATATATTCACCTGTTGAAGACCGGCGGTGATCCAACAAGAAACTATCCTTTTAATTATGCATTGAAAGAGCTTAAAGGTGCTCAATTTAAGTCAGCCTCATTAAAAAGTGCAAAAGGGGCATTGGATTGGAAACAACGTGGCCCCGGTAATGTAGGCGGACGTACACGCGGTTTTATCGTGGATCCCGATGATCTTTCAGGCGATACCTGGTTTGCAGGTCCTGTTGGTGGTGGTGTGTGGAAGACAGTTGACGCAGGTCAAACCTGGACGAGTATTACACCTGATTGGCCTAACTTATCTGTGGGGTGTCTGGTGATGGCTCCTTCTGATCATCAGGTGATCTATGCTGGTACAGGAGAGGGGTTTGGCAATATGGATGCTATTACTGGGAATGGTATTTTTAAAACCACCAACAAAGGACAAACCTGGGATTTGTTAACAGGTACAGCTAATGATACACGGTTTAAATATGTCAACCGCATGGCTGTTAATCCTACTGATGAGAATGACGTTATTGCCGCAACCAATACAGGTATTTTTAAAACCTATGATGGCGGTTTATCCTGGGATAAAGTTTATGAAAATATAGTCGGTAAAGATGTTTTTCGTATTCAGGATTTAAGAGTGCATCCTGAGAATTTTGATATTCAATTTGCATCTGTGAATGGTAAGGGAATTCTTAGCTCCATCGATGGTGGAGATAACTGGAAAATGATTAAATCCATTACTGAAGGCAGAATAGAACTTGCCTTTTCAACCAATTTTCCAGATACATTATTCGCATTAACCGCGGAATCAAACCTCTATCTCTCTACAGATGGTGGTGATAACTGGGCTAAGACAACTGCTGCCAGCAATGTGAAGTTCCTGTCTGGTCAGGGATGGTATAATAATACCTTGGTTGGTCATCCAAAAGATGCTGAAAAATTATTTGTAGGTGGTATAGATATCTATCGCGTTTCTTTGGGCGGCGAGAATTCTGGTGATGGAACCAATGTGTATGATGTCACCGACAATACAAGTTCATATTTTACGTATAGTAATTTCGATGGACAATATTTGGGAGGTGGTGTGAACGCCACGTTGACAAATGCGGAATTGTTGCGAAATGTAGAAGTTCAATTTGGAAGTGGAAAGACTCAAAAAGCCCATCGATTTACCGTTGGTGGTAATACTTCGGCAGTAGTTGCAAATGATCAGTACATCTATCAGGATTATGTGTCAGTGCCTTTTAAAGTCGTGGATGCCGAAACGGGTAATCAATTAATGGTTTCTTTCCGGGATCAGGATGAAAATGGAAAATTTAATATAGGTACAAATGGTTTAGAACAGTATTTTATTCATTCGGTTGATTATAACGAAACGATAGCTTCTGTTGGTATCGCTGTTGATGGAGGTGTTGAGTTTAGTCGGATATTAAGTGTGTATCCTCTTATGACTCAGGGAAAGTCATGGGATGCAGCCTCTCTTCCTGAATTATCTCTTGGATTTGATATCTATTCTTTAAAAAGTAAATCTATTTCTTCAGAACAAATAACGGATTGGAGGCTAAATCCCGGGTCCGAACCTTCTGCTTATGCTCATGCCGATCATCACAATCTCATAGTTGTCGAACATGCAGGAAGTCCATTTAGATTGATCAATTGTAATGATGGGGGGATAGCTCTTTCAGATAATGGCGGGAGCAGTTGGAGTGATCCCATTTCGGGTTATGTTACTACTCAGTTTTATGGTGTGTCAAAACATCCTTCCAAGGATCAGTATTTTGGTGGTACACAAGATAATGGAACATGGTTATCAGGTGTTAATCCCGGAAAAATGAGTCAATGGAGTGCGAAGATTGGAGGAGATGGATTTGAAACAGTCTGGCATGCCAAAGATGCGAATAAATTTGCCGGATCGTTGTATAATAATGGCATACACATCACCTATGATGGGGGAGATACCTGGAATGCTGCCGGTATTGGTGATAATGATGATGAGAGTGCACCTTTTGTTACACGCATCGCTAATGCCTATTCTAATCCTGATTTTCTTATGGTTGGAGGTCTTTCGGGTATATGGAAATCTGACAATTTTGGAAAAGAGTGGAGTTTAACAACGATGCCTGACGGAACTTGGTTTGCAGGTAATTATAATCCGCAAATAGCAATCTGTGCCGCGAATAGCAAAATTATTTGGGCGGGTAATGCCATTTCTGCAGATTATAGTGTGGCTTTATCTACCGATGGGGGAAAAACCTTTGTGAAGCTCCCTGCTGCGTATAATGTTGCAGCTTATATTTCAGATATAGTAGCACATCCTTCAGATGAGAAAAGTGCTTTTGTATTGTTTGCTGAGAAAGGCAGTCCTAAAATTATTAAAACAGCCGATTTGGGTCAAACCTGGACTGATATTTCTGGCTTTGGTAGTGGCTCATCAAGTACTACAGGTTTTCCGGATGTAGCAGTGTATTCCCTGGTGGTGATGCCCCATGATACTAATATTTTATGGGCCGGTACTGAAATTGGCCTGTTTGAATCGACAGATGGCGGCCTGAACTGGCATTATGCGGATAATGGATTACCTGCGGTTTGTATTTGGGATATGAAGATTGTAGGCCAGCAAGTCATAGTAGGAACTCATGGATTGGGTGTATGGACTGTTGATATACCTGAAATTCCATCACCAGTAGATCTTCCTTTGATTTTAGCCGCTGCAAAGAAACCTGGTGGAGATTATCTGTATACGCTTGATTTTTACCAGTCTTATGAGAGGGTTGAATTGTTTATAGATGATCAACTTGAATTGACATTGGAGAATGTTACCGAAGGAAGACAGAACTTGGAAATCAAAAAGAACATTGCTAAATCAGAATTTTCCACTCAAATGATGGCTTATAATGGTGATGCCCTACACTACTCCAATTATAAATGGGTGAGTAATCCAAGCTATGAGCAACCCATCGAGATGTATTTGAACGCTTTTAGCGATAGACAAAATGATTTTAGAGGAGATTTAACAGTTTCTAATGAACTGTTTTCTAATGCTGCTATTCATTCTGACCATCCGTATGCAAAAGAAGGAGATTTTATATATACTCTTAATTACCCAATTGTAGTTATGGATGATCCTGCAAAAGCAAAAATGGTGTATCGCGATATCGCTTTTGTGGAGCCTGGTAGTTCAGGGACAAAATTTGGCGATGCTGAATATTGGGATTATGTAGTGGTTGAAGGCACAAAAGATGGTATTAACTGGTTGCCACTGAGTGATGGATACGATGTGAATTATTCCTCAAAATGGTCTGGTTACGCTGGAGCAGATTTGACCAAAGTACCTAATTCCGAGTCCTTATATGAGTCACACACGATTGATTTGCATGACGTATTTACTGCCAGGGATACATTGCTCATTCGTTTCCGACTGTATTCTGATCAAGAATCAGTTGGTTGGGGATGGATAATTGACGATGTGTGTATACAAAATGAAGGTACTGGTTTATTTAATCCGCATTCTGCACCGGAAGGAACATTGACTTTGGCTCCAAACCCCGTGGCTGATGATTTCGTTAGAGTTAGACTGGAAGCTGACGCCGTTGGTGAAGTTATGGTTTCTATCTACAGTGTTAACGGAAAACTGGAATTATCCAGAGCTTTTAATAAGTCAACATCAGTTTTCGAGGAATCTATTCAAACCGGAACTGTATCAGAAGGTGTAAAAATTGTAACTGTAGCGATACAAGGAGATGTTTATTCTCAGAAAGTAGTTTTTCAGTAAAAGAGGGTATAGATAATATAAATAAGCGAGGGTGTCCAAAATTGGATACCCTCGCTTATTTACATCATCCCAAAGAGTTGTAACTTTTGTGTTTTTAAACTTTGTGTTTTGTTCATCTTTTGATAGGAACTTTTTCTTATTTAGAAATAGATGGGTTTTTTAGTGTAGTAGCCTGTGAAATAGGAATCTGTGGTTTGTTTTATTTAGAATCAACCAAAACAAAAGAGAGTAAAAGATCTTAAAATGTAGGAATCTGTTTGTTTTTATTTTATATTTGTTCAACAAAGTTGATCGAAATTAAAACGATGAGATATGACCGCAGTACAATTCAATACCCGCTTATTAAGCATGCAAGATAAGTTATTGTATTTTGCATTGAGCTTAACTGCAAATGACGAAAATGCACGTGATTTGCTACAGGAGACTACATTGAAGGCCTTGACTTACAGGGAGCAATTTGTGAATAATACCAATTTTAAAGCATGGATTTTCACAATCATGAAAAACACATTTATTAACAACTATCGTCGCGATCAAAAAACACGTAGTACGTTTGATAGCAGTGAAGATGGATTTGGCGTGGCTTATAAAAAGAATTACGCATCCGAAACGCCTGAAAGCGTTTTGGCGGTGAATGAAATGAATCAAAAGGTGGAGAAGTTGACTGATGATTTCCGCATTCCATTTAAAATGCACACCCAGGGATTCAAGTATAAGGAAATTGCTGAGGAGTTAAGTTTACCGATAGGGACGGTGAAAAGCCGAATTTTCTTTACACGTAAAAAATTGCAACAAATGCTGGAGGATAAGTGATTTATTATAGAATGAGGGTTTATTGTTAAGGCCGGCGTATCAGTTTAATTCATTAAATTGCGTCGGCTTTTGTTTTTATATAGATTTTAAAAATGTGGGCAATAATATTGCAGTTTAAACCTTAATTTAGTTTTTGAGAATTATGAATCAGAGTTCAAAGGAAAAACGATATGAACGCATTTATGAGCAAATAAAGACGCTAATTGTAGCTACTGATGACCCCATTGCCAGGATGGGTACCATTAATGCTTTGTTACATCATAAGTTTAATAACTATTATTGGACTGGTTTTTATCAATTGACAGATGAAAACTTGATAGTTGGTCCTTACCAGGGACCCATTGCGTGTTTAAAGCTCAAAAAGGATACGGGTGTATGTTGGGCTGGAATTAACAAGAAGGAGACAATTATCGTCCCCAATGTGCATAATTTTCCTGGTCACATCGCTTGTTCATCGGCCACTAATTCCGAAATTGTTATACCTGTTCGTAATTCAAATCAGGAGGTGGTTGCCGTTCTGGATGTGGATAGTAAGGAATTTGACTCGTTTGATGACGTGGATGGCAAGTGTTTGGAGAAAATTGTCGCATTAATTTATTCTTAAGATGAATAAGTTAGCTCTTGTCACCGGTGGTGCGACACGAATTGGGGCCGCTATCACTGCGCATCTGGCTCAACAGGGAAGGGAGGTTATTATTCATTACAATAATAGTGCTAAAGAGGCTCAGGCTCTGTCTGAATCATTGCAGACTACGTACAAAGGAAAAACGTTCCCTATTGTTCAATATGATTTATTCAACTGGAAAAAGATTGATGGCTTTTGGAATGATGTGGTTCAACAATATGGTGTTCCTGAATTATTAGTAAACAATGCGAGTCTCTTTCATCCGGGACGGATTGCGGATACATCAACGGAACTAATGGAGTCAATGCTGAATGTAAATTTCATGGCACCATTTTATATGACTCAAGCTTTTTCGAGAACAGCTACTAACGGCGATGTCATTAATTTACTGGATACCGCTATTACAACAAATGCTACTACTCATGTTGCCTATCTTTTGGCTAAAAAAAATCTTGGGGAATTCACAAAAATGGCTGCACTCGAATGGGCTCCTGAAATTCGGGTAAATGCCATCGCACCGGGTCCGGTTTTACCACCTCCCGATAAAAGTATAGACCATTTGAATGCGGTGGCTTTGAAAACTCCTTTACAACGCATCGTGGAGGTGAAAGCATTGCTGAGTGCTCTGGATTATCTTTTGACCAATAAAAGTGTAACGGGTGATATTCTCTTTTGCGATTCGGGTCAACATTTATTGTAGCTTATTCGTTGTTAAGTATAATACACTCTAACAATGAAGAAACTTAAGTAACATGACGCAACTTCGTATCAAGAATTTATTAATCCGGACGGTGGTGGGCTTTAATCCACATGAAATTGGTAAACGACAGGATATTGTGCTCAATGTCACCATTCATTATAATTCCACCAGGGAAGAAAAAAGTGATGATCCCAATGATGCTTTAGATTATCGGGCTATTACGAAATTACTCATCGAAAAAATTGAAGGCAGCCGGTACAACCTATTAGAATCTTTAGCCAGGATGGTGATGGACACCCTAATGGGTTTCAGCAGGGTTGAAAGAGCCGAGTTGGAGATTGATAAAATGCATGCTTTAAGATTTTCTGAAAGTGTATCTCTTTATTTGACTGAATCGCGTTAATTGGTACGGTATGCACGAGGTAGTTATTAGTATAGGATCAAATATTGAACCGCACGGAAATATTAAAAAGGCCTTATTAGTGCTGAAGGATTTTATGCAAATAGAAAAAGTCTCAGGTATGATCACAACAAAGCCAATAGGTATTACCGATCAGCCTGATTTTGTGAATGGTGCTTTGAAATGTTTTACATTTCAATCCAGAGAAGAACTGAATCAACAGCTAAAAGCGATAGAGGATCTGTTGGGACGCGATCGTTCACGTCCTAAATTTGGACCTCGTGAAATCGATTTGGATATTGTTGCCTGGAATGGCGAGATTGTGGATACTGATTATTTTTCCAGAGATTTCTTAAAAACTGTTGTCGATCAGGTTATTTAGATTTTTTTTTAATTTATTTTGCAGCAGTTTATTTTTTAAGGTTTTTAAGAATTGGATTTTATGAGGTTGAAAGATTTAACGGTGTCCAAGCGGTTAAATATTGTGATGGGGAGCATTTTAACAATGCTATTGTTGTCATTGGCAACATACACTTTTCTTGTGAATAAAAAGAGAGTTGAAACGAATGTCAGGCAAACAGCTGTTGATCGCTTATCTTTTTTAGAAATTTACCTGACTACTACAGCAATGGATAGTGAGAAATTAAGTGCAGATTCTCCTTTAATAGGTACTCTATCTAATGTGCTCCCAAAGCTGGAAGGAAATGGATTTTCAGTGGCAGTACTTACTGATCAGGGGAAAACGTTAGTTGGGAATTTGCATCATGAAGTAAATGTCAGTGAATTTCAAGCCGTAATTTCAATAGATAATTCTGTTATAAAGACTATTGAGAATAATTGGGTATTTGGAAAATATCTCCCGACTCAACAAGTGTATTTAATGCTGGAAGCTGATTATAGAAGTGTACAAAAGGAACTTAATCGACTATTGCGCATTATGTCTATCTCTTTGCTGATTGCGATAGCTGTTTTTTTATGGGTATTAACAGCAATTAATAAGGATGTTGTGAGAGGCATCACAAAGGCAGTTGGTTTCGCCGGAAATATTGAAAGAGGTGACTTGAATGAGCATTTTGATGAAGATCGGAAGGATGAAATAGGTGCGTTGGCAAATTCATTGACCAGCATGAAGGAGCAGTTGAAAACCATTGTTTCTGGTATCTCTGGTGGAGCTGTGAACATACATAATTTGGGTGAAGGATTAAGACATGATTCGGTGGATTTGTCTGAAGGGGCTTCAGAACAGGCCTCTGCTGCTGAAGAAGTATCCTCTTCAATGGAAGAGATGGTCAGTAATATTCATCAAAATTCGCATAATGCCAGGGAAGCCGAACAAAATGTGAAGCGGGTGTTAGTAGCCATGCAACAAGCAATGGATTTTGCCAGGGAAACGGCGGAGGTTATGCACCTTGTTAAGGAACGTAATTCCATTATTAGCGACATATCCGCACAAACGAACCTTCTGGCTTTGAATGCGGCTGTTGAGGCGGCCAGAGCAGGGGAACATGGCAAAGGATTTGCGGTGGTGGCTGCCGAAGTAAGAAGATTAGCAGAACGTAGTAAAGAGGGGGCGGTAATAATTTCGGACCTGATTCATAAAGGGAATCAATTGGCAGATAAGTCGGAGGCGTATTTGGCAGAATTACAACCCGACTTGAAAGCCAATGCCGAAAGTGTGAAAGAGATTGCAGTGGCTGGTGATGAGCAACGAATAGGAGCCGATCAAATCAATTCAGCCTTAACCGAATTAAATGTGATCACTCAACGCAATGCCGCTCAAGCTGAACAAATGCAAAACCGATCGGATGAATTGAGTCGCTTGTCCGAAGAGATTGTGGAATTAATCTCCTTCTTTCAGATGAAAAAATAATTTCTTACTATCTTCTTTTCATTGAATTAGAGTAAAAAACGGTTAAGCATTTTTAGAGAATGACAGGCTCCGGTCGTACCGTTAGCATTTGCGGTTGGGGCGTGAGGGCTTTCGGTAACCCGGTTGGCTTCTCCGGTCGCACAGTCAACTCTTCCGGATGCGCGGTGAGAACTTCCGGTTGCTCAACCGGTCTTTACGGTCGGACCATTAAGCGCTTCGGTCGCTAAGGTAGCGCTTGCGGTCGGAAGGAAAAGTGGCTCCGGTCGGGCCGGGACTTTCTGCGGTTGCCGGGTGAGAGTTTCCGGTCGGCCAAAATGATACTGATTTGTTACCCGGAATACGTTTTCACTAATCCGGGGATGTTCAATCCTGGAAATATTGGAGGTGTTCACAAAACGGTGTCTTATTTCAAGTTGCGCCTGCATATGCCGACATATACTCAAAGGGACTTAAGGCGTATTTTGATTAGTATTTGGTATTATAGAGTGTTGAAAGGAGCTGGATACAGGTATTTTTATCCACGACACAAAGGGGTATAAAAAATCAAGCCGGCCAATTGGCCGGCTTGACACCTTTATCACCATTATTAACCTAACCTTTGTTAGGAAAGAAAAGAAATTACAATTTGAATGTTTTCATTACTCCAAATGAAAACCATATTAAATGCTTCTGGGTTGTTAACCGGTTGTGCAATGTCCTTTGATAATTAAGGGACGGACGTAAAGATAAATAATTATTCTTGTATAAAACTGATAAATGTTGGGAATAGTAAGTCCAACCCGGGATGATACTCGTGCTTACAGCTCCTTTGTTGTTGCTAATCACTGCTTTGTATTCGGCGGCGAAGGATTTGAACGATTTGTTAAATTTTACTAAAAACTCATGAATTCCGCCATCTTGTATTTCACCAGTATGGCGTCCAATTTCGTGGTAAAAGTAAAAATCATAACCCGTTGTCATTTTTATTCCATGGTTTTTTGATAATTCAATAGGAAAATGGATACCCGCATTGTACTTCATACCCTGTAGGAAACTCTGAACAACTGTATTGTAGTTTGGCAGATACCAATAATTCGCATATCCATGAAGGTTGATATTCCATGTCTTTTTGTCTTTAAAAAGGTTATTGTTTTGATCAATGATGATGTTCCACTCATCGTTATAGGAAGTTGACCGATCCCATGCAGCACTCACCCAACCCATAATAGTGGTACCTGATTTCAAGCCGTAATATAATCCTGGTTGAAAGCAACCCAGGTCGTTACTCAGGGTACGGCCGTGCGCCATGTAGTTGGATGCATGGCTTAAATCAACAGTTAATTTCTGTTGCGCTTTTGCAGGTATTAATAAACTGGCTAATACCAGGGCAAAAAAGATGAATTTTGTTTCCATTTTGAGTTGTTAATTTGCGGCAAAAATAGAGGCGGGGATACTCCGAAACAATGACTTAAACGATTCTTTTTCATGACAAAAATCCTCTTTACAGGACTTACTTTTAAAGTGTTAAAAGTCCTTAAAATAGTGGACTTGCGGCTGTTTTTGAGACGCTTTTTTCAGCGCCGAATGGAAGGGTTTTTTAGCGCGATTTTTAATGGTTCACAGAATCTTTCCTATATTTAGGAAATAGATCTCTTATGTAGTAAGCTATGGGTTTGTTTTTTAGTGATTTGATCTTTTTAATCAGGAGCCGCTTTCTTTTCATGTGTTTTCTTTTTGTTCTTTCGGGACTGCCTGTTATTGCGCAGCAGGAGACGCGAGACGAACTGATTAATCAATTAAAGAATGCCTCTGAAAAAGAAAAGGTGGATATTTATAATGAGTTATCGCGTTTACACTTATATACAGATCCTCAGCGGGCCATTCAATATGCACAAAAAGCACTTAATTTAGCCATTCAGACAGGCGATAAAAGAGGGGAAGCAGAAGCCTATAATAACCAGGGGATGGGCTATTATTTTGTAAACGATTATGACCAACTGCTTGATTATTATAAAAAGTCACTGTCTGCTTACCAGGAAATTGGAGATAATCAGAGTATGTCCACTATTTCATCAACCTATTTCCGTTTGAATCAATCAGAGAAGGCGCTGAAGAATTATCGTCGCTCACTAAAGTTGAATATTAAAGAGCAAAATTGGGATAAAGTGATTGAGACCTGTAAGAACATGGCGGATGCGTATAAGAATATCGCTGATTACAAACAGGCTTTAAAATATTATAATCAGGCTTTGGAATTGATTGAGAGTTCGGAGTCGGAAGGGAGAGAGGATGAGCAGGTGATTTTATTAGGCCAAATTGGTGAAATTTGGTTTTTTCAGGAAGAGTATGATAAAGCGTTGATCTATTTTCATCGGATGCACGAAATTCTCTTAACTCAGCAGGATGAACAAAACCTTTCGGTGCTATTAAGTAACATTGCCAATTCTTATTTCTTTAAAGGCGATCTGGATAAATCCTTTGAAACGTATCAGGAGGCTCTATCTATGCAGATTGCTCAAAATGCCCATTGGGAAGCTTCCATGACATTGATGAACATTGGTTTGATTTACTCTACACGTAAACAGTATGATCGGGCCATATTAAGTCACAATAAAAGCATTGAACTGGCAGATATTATTAAAGCGAACGATTTATTACGGGATAATTACATGGCTCTGTCGCAGATTTATGAAGAGCTGAAGCGATATAAAGAAGCATACGACTACCGCATTCGCTATTCCAATCTTTCCGAATCGATGGTGATGGAAGATAACCTGGCTCAGTTTGTAGATGTACTGGCTTTGCAGGAGTTGGATAAAAAGCAACAGGAAAATGAAATTTTGCAAGCCAATAATGAAAACTACCTGTTGCAGTTGGATAAACAAAATTTAGTGCGCTGGCGGCTTTCATTTGGGTTTACAATTTTAATTATCTCTATCCTGGTTTTCATTATTTATTACCGCTATTATTTAAAACGTGAGGAAAATAAAAACCTGGAACAGCGCATTGCCGAAGCCCTGAAGAAGCAAGAAGAGCAGCAGCAGATTATCATGCATCAATCCAGTTTGACATCTTTGGGTGAATTGGCGGCAGGAATTGCGCATGAGATTAATCAACCTGTCCAGAATATTTCTTTGTCGGCGGAGAGTATTAAATATGAACTGGCGGAAGAGGAGGTGAATCGGAAGTTTTTGAATCAATCGGTTGAGGAGATATTTGAGGATATCTTACGAGTTCGGCAGATAGTCGATCACATTCGTATTTTTAGTAGCGGGCAGAAGGATGAAGTGGAAGAAGATTTTTCGGTGACGGAGTGTGTGCAGTCCGCCATCTCTATTATCGGAAAGCAGTTTGCCAATCATCACATTCAATTACAGCAAGAATTGGAGGATGTAGTGCCTGTGGTTCTGGGTAACCCCCATAAATTAGAGCAGGTGATTCATAATTTGTTATCGAATGCCAGGGATGCGGTGGAAGAACGAAAAGTGAAAGAAGTAGAATTAGATATGCGCATTGTGGTACGAACCTTTGTGAAAGAAGGTAAAGTATTGCTGGAGGTAGAAGATAATGGAGTGGGTATTGCGCAAAATCGGAAGACGGATATTTTTCTCCCTTTTGTGACCAGTAAGCAATTGGGGAAAGGAACGGGTTTAGGTTTGTCTATTTCTTATAGTTTAGTCAAAGAGATGGATGGTCACATTGAAGTAGAGAGTCAACCGGGTAAAGGTACTAAGATGATTGTGGTATTACCGGTTTCAAACCAGGGATAAAAAAATAGAAAATATAATATGAAGGAGCTGAAGGTTTTAATTTTAGATGATGAAACACGAATCACTGAAAAGTTAAAATACCATTTGGAAAAGCGCCATTTTTCAGTTTTCACGGCAAATACTCCCAATGAAGGTTTTTCCATGTTGGAGGAGCATGAGCCTGGGGTCATGATTCTGGATGTGATGTTGCCGGGGATGAATGGTTTGGATATACTCCGAAAGGTAAAGGGGGATTATCCCAACCTGGAAGTGATCATGATCAGTGGATACGGGGATATGGACATGGTGATTCAGGCCATGCGTGAAGGAGCGTCTGATTTTATCCGGAAACCCTTTCAGATAATGGATATCCAGCTGGCTATTGAACGTACCGAGAAGTTTCTAAAGATGCAATCCCGCCTGGAAGCTGCTGAAGATAGGGAAGTTTTAGTATCCAAAGAGTTGGAGAGTATGATTGAAAAGGATTTTGTGGGTATTAGCCCACAAATCAGGCAAGTGCTTAAAATGGCTCTTAAAGCGGCTGAAGATGGGGATGTCAACGTATTGGTGACAGGTGAAAATGGGACGGGGAAAGAGATCATCTCACGGATTATTCATTACGGTAGCCCTCGAAAGAAGCATGTATTTGCCCCGGTGAACAGTTCTGCTATTCCTGAATCTTTGCTGGAGAGTGAGTTTTTCGGTCATGTGAAAGGGGCATTTACCGATGCGCGGGAGGAGAAAAAAGGTTATTTCGAATTGGCCAATAAGGGGACGCTGTTCTTAGATGAAATAGCTGACATGCCCTACACCCTTCAGGCCAAATTACTACGTGCCATAGAAGAGAACCGGATCAAACGGGTGGGCAGCAATAAAGAAATTCCGGTAGAGGTGCGTATTATATCGGCCACCAATAAAAACATTGAGCAATTAATAGATGAAAATAAATTTCGCATTGATTTATTTCATCGTATCAATACCATCGAAATAAATATCCCGCCATTACGTGAGCGAAAAGAAGATATCCGTCCCATTTTAGAGCATTTTGTAACGGGAATTGCACGAAAGAAAGGGAAAAAGAAACCGGCTATCTCCGGGGCTTTAATTCAAAAACTGGAGGGGTATCACTTTCCGGGTAATGTGCGTGAATTGAGAAATATGGTCGAACGTGCCATGATTTTATCAGAAAATGAAGTGTTATTGCCCGAAGATTTTTTGTTACGCGGCAACGAAGCCTCCAAAGTGTGTAAACCGACTGTGAAGGTAGAAGGGCTTAACCTGGAGCAGAATGAACGGATTTTAATTGAAGAGGCCCTCAAAAAAACCGATATGAATCAAACAAGAGCTGCTGAATTATTAGGCATCAGCCGGGATGCCATGAAGCGGAAAATTAAAAAGTTGGGTGTGGAGATTGTAAAAGAAATTGGTAGAGAGGATGATAACAATTGAATAACAAAATGAGCTGAAAGCTATTTTGCTTATGACAATCGTAAGTCTTCGTTACAAAATAAACTGATGACTTTAGTGCTGTGTTGTTCAAAAACAAGTTTTGATTTTTTTGATAATCCATCAAATTGTTACACAGAGTTTCGGAGAAAAATAAAAACAATAAGGGCACAGAGTATTGTCATTAGTAAGGTGTTAGTAATTTTATTTGTTAAATTCTAAAGGCTCTGTGACCATTTCCTTTTCCTGAAATTTGCGTTCTCCGTGTAACACTTTTTTTTAAAAAAAACACACAAATACAGTCAGGTTATTCCGTCACAATTCCTAAATACCGATGTATCAATGAAGAGATTTGGTAAATAGATATGAGAATCAGACTCGTTTCATTGAACAATCGGTATTAATCCCGGGCCAAAACTGAATTCGGATAACGGAAAAGGCCCGGGATCAATAACCAAAAGGAAAGTATAAAAAACTAAACAATCGCCTGAGTTGATAATTCGGCTACCGCCTTTTTTAAAGTAGCGCTGCCGATTGATGGCGGCGCCAGGGCTGACGGTCCGTTGATGCAACCGCCCTCGCAAGCCATTACTTCTACGAAGGGTGCTTTAGGTGGTCGGATCGGAAATGTTTTAAGCAACTTGATGGTTTTCCTGGAGATGCCATCCACTAAAAAGGATTTGAATTTTTCAGGATCATCCAATTGTGCTTTGATGGCTTCTGTGACGCCTCCCGAAGCTGCAAATCCCCTTGCCTCCGGTGAAATAACATAAGATAGTGGCGCCGATTCAGCAGTGGATACATCAATGCCATAGGCTGCGAAAAAGGAGCCCAGCTCTTCTGCGGTCATGACAAAATCAGCTTTTTTATTGTTGAAAGCTTCTTTTCGTTTGGCCAGACAAGGGCCGATGAAAATCACTTTGCAATCATCGTGTAGCTCTCTGGCTTGATCTGCGGTAAAGACCATTGGAGATGGCGTGTGACTGACATAAGGCTTTAAGCCTTTTATATGTTTTTCGGCTAATTCGGTATAGGCCGGACAACACGACGTGGTCATGAAATTAGCACCTTCAGCCATTTTCTCTTTCCATTCAGCTGTTTCGTGCTGCGCTGTTAAATCGGCACCTTGAGCCACTTCCATCACGTCATCGAAGCCCAATGCTTTGATGGCCGCCAAAATTTTTCCCGAGGGTGCTTTAAACTGTCCCAATACAGCAGGTGCGACAATGGCTACTGTTTTTTGTTTCAGGACGTGAATGGCATCATGGATTTGAAGTACCTGTGATTTTTCATTGATGGCTCCAAAAGGACAGGCGGTCATGCACTTTCCACAATGGATGCATTTGTCAAAATCAATTTCTTCAACCCCATTTTCATTTTTACGGATGGCTTTCACCGGACAAGATTCTTCGCAAGGAACGGGCAAATAAGCAATCGCATGAAATGGACACGCTTTTTGACACAGGCCACAGTTGACACATTTTTGATGATCGATAATGGCCTTTCCATTGAACACCGAAATGGCATCTTTCGGACAGTTTACCTGACAGGAACGCCCTTCACAGCCCTGGCACAAATTACTGACGGTATAGTTAACCTGCACACAAGAGCTACAGGCTTCATCTACCACAGTTAGATAATGACCAATTTCCTCTTTCCGGTTGAGTGACTCTTTTGCATAAGTGCTTAAGGGGGTCAGCTCATCTTTTTCGTCACTGATGTTATAACCCAGTAACGCCATTATTTTATATTTAATAACAGCACGGTCTTTATGGACACAGCAGCGGATCGGTGAGTTGGTTCTTGGTCGCATCTCCAAAGGAATACGATCAATTTTTTCCAGAAGCGAATTGCTCTTCTGCAACTTTAAAATCCGAACCAATAGTTCGCGTTTTGTTATGATGGCATTGTTGTAATAGGTCATTATTTATTTAAGGTTTTGGATATATTGAATGATTTTTATGTGATGGCTGGTTGTGGCCATGATCGTTATAAGTATTCTATTTCTATATTTTTTAAGAATTTCTCTTCCAATAAAGAGGCTATTTTTTTAACTACATTTCGTCTGATCTCTAATTCAACCGGCAGGTTGGGATCCTGATGCGCATTATTTACTTTGGTGCCTGCCAGCAGCGTAATTTCATCACTGCTCAATAATAGTTTCACCATTTTCTCAGCAGGCCCATTTCCTTTTAATTCATTGGATTGCATCTGCTCCAACACACTCATGACCTTCCCCAATGTTAAAATACCTTCGGTGATCAAATCAATCCCTTCCATTGTGGCAGTTGGCGGTAGAAATGGATCCATATTATTGATGTCTACCTCCAGGGATCTTTTCAGCTCACGTGAGATGATTTTGGAAGTCGTACCCCCACAAATGATTTTTTTACCTTGAAAATTTGAGATGCGCTCAGCGAGTAATGCATCACATTGTTCATGAAACGGAGGACCGGTTGCAATCATTAAGCGTCTGGGCTCACGGCAATAGATGACATGACAAGTGGCATCGTCGCGGAATGAACCGGCATCATTTGACTGTGCGCGGCAGGTAATTTTACGGGCCAGTTGATGGGCCGACATATTCGGGTTTTGAATCAGTGTTTGTTTGATATAGGTTTTCAGGCCTTTGGTCTCCCAACCAAAAGGAAAGCGAGCAGAGCCAATTCCCGATTGAGTGATACCATCAGACACCATAATCATTCGGTCTTCCTTTTCCAGGGTAAATGATGAATAGTAAACTTTCGCTTTCCGTTGATCTGATCCGGTGAGGACTTGCATGGTTTTGGCGGGTTCAAAAAAGTCACCATTCCTGAAAATAAGGAGTTCCGGATTGTCGTATTCCACCACCTTGGTTTCGCCCATGCAATTAATATCCAGTATGGTAAAAGTGGAATAACTAATTTGCCGTTTGGGATCGATGGGTAAGGTGTTCATGATAAACCCGGCGGTACGTTCCAATGGATCATTTTTGGACGTGAACTGCAAGGCCATACTTGTGGTCATGGTGGCCAATACATTCGCTTTCACGCCACTGCCTAGTCCGTCAGAGAGTACGGTAATTAATCGATCTTCCTCCTTGATTTTGCGCGATGAACAGGCATCCCCACAAACCATTTGGTTGGCCTTGCTCTCTTTGCAAGTTTCGGCTTCTATGAAAAATCGACGATTATGCATCTTTATGGGCATCTAAAATTGAATTCAACAATGAGTCAGTATATGAAGCATTCTCGCCCAGCAGAAAAGCAATTTTTTGAACGGTCTCCATATTTTTCTGAATCACTTCACGTGTTCTTTTCTCCACAATGCTTTTCTGAAATTCGGGCTGATGAATGTTTTGCATAATGCCCGTTACCAATTTGTGTTTTTGTATATTAAAAATGGATAACTGAAAACTGTGTCCATTTTCTCGAATGGTAATATCTTTTAACTCTTTACCGGTGTGTAAAACGGTTTTAAAGTGTTTTGAAAACTCTCCTAATTTATCAATTTCGGCTCCACGCATCCCCGGATTGGCTTCAAAACATATTTCCAGTTCTTCACCTAACATATGCGCAAAACTGCTGTTCATCTCCACCACTTTGTGTTGATCGTCAAGGATGATCACTCCCGATGGAATCTTTTGAAGTAGTATCGTTGCTTTATGGTGTGCTACCATGCGCATGTATGACACACACATGGATTCTTCAGCATGTCCTTCGAGCAGGGCATTTGCAAAATCACGACAGGTGTCATAACCGCAACCGCTACAATTTAACTCGTCAGCTATTGATGTTTTACCAATGCTAAAGAGGGCCTCACGCACCTGTTCATTGGAAAATGAGGAATGCTTAATGGGTTCAATGTTAAAGAAGTCGCGCTCTACATTGATGGATGGCAAGTCGAATGTTTGACCCGCCAGCTTTTCATGTTTGGCTGCCAGACTGTCGAAGATGTCAATCGATTTTTTGGCCAGACCACATTCTTTAGTGGTTCCCGGACCATTGATGCAACCGCCTTCGCACGCTAATAGTTCCAGGAACAGAGGCTGGTGCGTATCCAGCGTGTCAATTTCATTGAGTACTTCGTTGACCTGCTTTAAACCTGAAAAACTTAAAAAAGTGCCGTTTTTTTGTTGCTTGTGTTGTTTAATGGTATCAATCATGCCTCCATCAACGGGATATACGGCACCGTCCCGCGCATCAAAAGGTATAAATTGAGCAATATTAGGAGTATTTAGAGCCTCAATATTTGTTTTTTCAGTGTCCAGCCATTTTTTAAGTTCCTTAAAAGTGATGGCCACATCTACCAGTCGGCTATAATCATCCGCTTCTGACTTTTTCGCCACGCAGGGGCCAATGAAGACCACGCCAATTTCATCGCCGTACCAATGACGGAGCATTTTAGCATGTGTTAACATGGGCGACATAAATGGAGTGATGGCCATGGTGTGTTGTGGATGGTATTTTCGGATGAGCTCCACAACAGATGGACAGGCTGACGAGATATAAGCACCTGAAGGGCGTCCCTCCAGGTATTTACCAACTTGTTTGGATACTTCCTGGGCGCCCAGTGCTGTTTCGGAAACACCTTTAAAACCTAATGATTGCAGAGCCTGAATTAATTTTTCTGCATCCACATTTTTAAACTCGGATAAAAACGAAGGCGCTAAAGAGACGTAAACCTCTTTTTTGTGTTTGAGCAACCATTTGGCACGACTGATTCCATCACGGACTTTTTTAGCACCAGTGGGGCAGATGGTCACGCAATGACCACAATATACACAGAGAGAATCAACTACAGATGCCATGTTGTCCGCTACCTTAATGGCCTTTGTCGGACATTCGCGAATGCATTTGTAGCAATCCTTACAGTCGTTGGTTTCTGTATAGATGGGTCTTAAATTCATTGCTTGTCAATATTAAAATAGTGATCTAAAATGTTATGAATGCTGCTTTGTGTCACTTCTTCATGGATGGTATCGTCTAGCTGAATGACAGGACCTCTGTTACATGTTTCGTTGCACAAATGCCCCCGAAAATCAACGGCAGCATCTAAATTATGCAGTTTGATGAATGATTTGATGGCAGTTAAATTATCTGCATTACCTCTGGAATAACAAGAGCTTCCCAGGCAAATCATAATCCGATGTTTACATTTCGTTTTCATAGCATTTATTTGTTAGTGCTATATCATGATGCGTGCCAAAGAATGAAATGCGCAGGAGTAGAGCTGTATAGGCGGTTCGATGTTCGAGTTGTTAATTGGCAAATAGATGAAATGTCCTAAAATGACACAAAGATAAGCACGTGCAGCGTCCTAAAAGATGACACTGTGTATATTTAGGACAGTTTGAGTGGTGGATTACAAATACAGATTTGATTATTAGTCGTGCGCAGAGGTGTTAAATCCGTATTTTTTTATTTTTAAGTAAAGTGTGTTTCTGCTAATGCCTAGTGTTTCTGCTACTTTAGTCATGTTGGAATTGTGAAAAGCGATGGCTTTTTGAATCATCTTTTTTTCCATCTCTTGAAAAGTGACTAGCGGTATTTCTTTTGTTACAGATGTTTCGGTAATGGGTTTTACTAAATCGGATTCTGGTTCGCGGTTAAACTCCATTTTTAAATCTTCAAATGAAGCGATGCCATCCAGATTTACAATTTGCTCAATGGCATTTTCCAATTCCCGGATGTTGCCGGGCCAATTATAATCAAGAAATTCTTGCAGAGTGCTGTATCTGAGTTGAGGCACTTTTTTCTGAAGTTTCAGGCTTTTTTTATTTAAGAAGAACCGGATGAGGGACGGCAAATCCTCTTTTCGATCCCGTAAGGCTGGTATTTTTATGGGAATCACACTGAGTCTGTAGTATAAATCGAGTCTGAATTGTCCCTTGTCCACTTCATTTTTCAGGTTTTTATTTGTAGCGGCAATTAAACGCACATCTACAGGTATTGTTTTGTTACCGCCAATTCGTGTGATGGCTCCTTCCTGAATGGCCCGAAGTAGTTTGACTTGCATCTCTAGTTTCATATCGCCAATCTCATCTAAAAAAAGCGTACCACCATTGGCTAATTCAAATTTTCCCGGATGGCCTCCTTTTTTGGCGCCGGTAAAAGCGCCGTCATCATAACCGAACAATTCACTCTCAATGAGATTTTCGGGGATGGCCGCGCAATTGATGGCTACGAAACCATTTTCGTGTCGGCTACTGGCGTTATGGATACTTTGGGCAAAGACCTCTTTTCCGGTACCACTTTCGCCTTCAATTAACACAGTGGAAGGGCTATTGGCAATCGTACCTGAATAATCTACGAGTTTGCGCATGATACGACTTTTGGCTATTATATCAGAAAATGTATAGCGCGCCTGCATGCCTGTGTATTTATTAACCAGGTTATACACATTTTCCAGTTCGCGTATGGCAATCACCATTCCAATGAGCTTGGTTTGTTCCTGATCTCGAATAGGTGATACATTAACATTGTACTTAGTTTTAGTGTTATTGCCGGTGATCACTATCTCTTCATTGATGAATTTTTCCCCTGAAGCCACCATCTGGTAAATGTTATTCCAATAAGGGATTAATTTTTTTATGGGGATTTTTAATAATTCCCGGCGACGAATATTAATGGATCGACAGGCATGGTCGTTAGCAAATAGAATTTTACCTTTGGGATTAATGGCAATCACACCTACTTTAAGCGCATTCATGATGGCAAATGTAAATTGATGGGTGTCATCCATCTTTTTTTGCATCGATGCATCTTTTATTCTGGATTGAATGGCATCATCTATGGCCGACAGAATAAGCGTGTGCAATTCTTGCGGGACGGTATGTGGTGCAATCAGGTATAAAGAATAGGGTGACCCAACAGGATGGTGCAATGGGTGACTCGCCCAATGGAAATCTGTTTCGTACAGCTTGAGAGAGCCTTGTGTTTTAGTGACCTCTTGCCAGTCGAGATTATTAATAATTGTGGTCCAGCGATGACCTTTTCGGATTTTTTTTTCAAAATCAGCGGGGCAATGGCTGCTTTTTAGGAGTTGTACCACCACGTCTCTGTGATTTACTACGACCATGGTGAAAGCAGTATCTTTCAGGTTGCTGGCCGATTCGGCTATCACTTCCGATAAAATGTGAATGTCATCTAAGTTTTCTGATTCTTCAGTGTTGGTGTATTGCCCGGATGATACCATGGTAATGACGCTTTATAAATATAGATTACAAAAATAGTTGTTTTTATACAGATGACTCCTTTATTGGGCGGTTGTTGCCAGGTAATTTCTTATAAAAACGCCCAACCGGGCGATTTTGCCTCTAGTTAAAAAGGGATGAGTAGTGATCTGAAAAATAAAATAGCCTGACGTAAGTATCTATTAGAGAGGGGTGAGTGGATTTTGCGTGGCAATTGCTTTAATCAACTAATAGGTTTTGGTACAGGTATTGATTTTCGTTCAGTACAAATCACAAATGAATATGAACTTTTAAATCATTTGCCTATGGAAATTAAAAAAAGTAAAAAAGCCGATCTGGAAAACAAAAGAGCCCTGTTCTTTCAGTTGGGATTAATCATTACCCTGGGATGTGTCTTTGTCGCTTTTGAATGGTCTACTACTGATGTGAAAGTAGGCGATCAATACCAGGTTGATGAAGAAGTGGTTGAAGAAGAGGTGCCGCCCATTACCCGGCAGGAAGAGATTGCCCCGCCACCGCCACCACCTCCACCCCAGGTTTCTGATGTGCTGGAGATTGTGGAGGATGATGTAGAGCTGGATGAAGAGTTGGAAATTAAGGATACGGATATGGATGATGATATGGAAGTCGATTTTTCGAAGCTATTAGATGAAGAAGATGATGAATCTGATGCGCCTATTCCATTTTTCATTCTGGAAGACAAACCTGAATTTCCGGGTGGTGAGAAAGAAATGTTTAAGTTTCTTTATTCTAAAGTTCGTTATCCTGCCGTTTGTCAGGAGAATGGTGTTCAGGGAATGGTCTCACTCTCTTTTGTTATTAATAAAAAGGGCGAAGTGACGAATATTAAGGTGTTACGTGGTCCTGATCCGAACCTGGAGCGCGAAGCAGTGCGTGTGGTTGAACAAATGCCGAAATGGAAGCCTGGTAAGCAACGAGGTAGACCTGTGGCGGTAACCTACAATCTGCCGATGCGTTTTCGCTTGCAATAATACTTAAACTAGTATTTACTGATGTTCCTTTTTAATTTTTCGAAGAGATAACGATCTCGAGTAATTTTTCAGATTCCCAAATAAAAACCGGTTCGTCCTGAATGACCCTGCAACTTCCGAAAATAGATATCAAGCAGGATGACCGGTTTTTAATCATTCCCACCATTGGCATCTTTCCTTGAGGCCTTCGTGTATTAGTGCCGCTTTGTTTTGATAGAATTCTCCTGATTCTCTCCATTAAAAACTTCGTGATTTTACTTTCCTTTACTTATAGCTTAAACGGTTGTCTGCTATGCTTCATGAGTGTATCTAATTAGAAGTATGCCTGCTTGTGCTGTGCTTATGAAAGTTTTACCATGGTCAAAGAGATTTTTGACCGGGGTGAAAAACAAATTTGACCGGGGTTGAAAATATTTTTGACCCCGGTGAGAGTTGGTGATACTGCTTTTATTCGGCCTTGTATCACGCGTGATACATGTCGTTATCTTCCTATGATTTTTGATGGATGAACAGGTCTGGACGAAATATATGATTCTGCAATCAGTACATGCACTAATGTGATGGCGTACTTCCGCCCCATTGGCTTGGCGTGATTTCGCCCGCTCGGGCGTTTTTGCCCCATCTGAAAGAAAGCCTGTTTTGGCGGAAGAAAAAAATGCATAATCGTTTTATAGGCAGTAGCTCAGGGTTTTGCAAGTCGTTGGTGGTGTTGGGTGGCGTTGGATGATCTGTTTTGGTACGCCTCTTGGATTATACCTGATAACAATGCAGAATTAAATAGAAACCCTTTAAAACGTTGTGTTATGAAAGCTAAAAAATATAAACATGCCGACCTGGAGAATAAACGCGTTATCTTCTTTCAAATAGGATTAGTCTGTGCCTTGGCCTTGGCTTTTACAGCTTTTGAATGGTCATCTGATAAAGATCCGGTAAAATATGCAAAAGGGTGCCAGGTTGATCCTGGCGAAACTGAAATGATGCCGATCTTCCGAAACAAAGAACCCGAGCCGAAGAAGCCGGTACCGATGAAACTTTCTGATGTGATAGTTATCACTGATGATGTGGAAATAGAGGATGTTGATATTGAATTTCCCGATTACGAGGATGTGGATATCTATGATTTTAAAGTGAAAGAAGAGGAATTAGAAGATGATACACCCTTCATTATGGTAGAAGAAATGCCTGAATTTCCTGGCGGACAAAGAGCTTTGTTGGCATTTGTGGCTGAAAACGTAAAGTATCCGGTTGTTTGCGTGGAGAACAATATTCAAGGTAAAGTTTATGTATCCTTTGTGATTGATAAAACCGGTGATGTGATCGATGTGCAGGTGGTGAGAAGCCCTCATGAAAGTTTATCAAAAGAGGCGGTGCGAGTAGTGGAATCAATGCCGCGCTGGACACCCGGAAAACAAAGAAACAAAGCAGTGAAAGTGGCTTTTACTATTCCCGTCAACTTTGTGTTGCAACATTAAAAACACTTGATAATTCACTTAACTGATACTGTTAAGGAGTAGTGACAGAATAACCTGACTGTATTTGTGGGTGTTTTAAAAAAAGTGTTACACGGAGAGCACAAAGTTCAGGAAAAGGAAACGGTCACAGAGCCTTGGAGATTTATAGAAGAAAATTATTAATACCTTACTAATGATAACGCTCTGTGTCCTTATTGTTTTTGTTTTTCTCCGAAACTCTGTGTAACAATTTGAGGAATTATCAAAAAAATCAAAACTTGTTTTTTGAACAATACAGCACTAAAATCGTCAGTCTTTTTTGTAATAAAGACCAAGTCAAATCAAAGCCGCAATGGAATGAAGCACCTCGGGTGATGTGATGTTGAACTGTGCCTAGTGATAGCAATCAATAACTGAAAGTGTTTCTTCCATTGCTTTTGTCATTCTTTTCCTAAATCAAAAACGAACTAAATCTTTAATGTTATGAAACTAAAATATACACTACCTACAACAATCACTGTTGCTTTTGTTTTACTTGTACTTTTAAATCTGTGTACAACCAGCTGCGTGAATAGCGGAGGGGCTTATAAACCACGAGCGCTGGGAGCGCCAGGTGAAGTCTTGCTGGTGATCGATTCGCCTTATTGGAAAACACAAGCCGGAAAAGTTTTGAAAGAGTTACTGGAATCTGATTTTCCTGCTTTGCCTCAGATAGAGCCTTTATTTAAGAGAACACGCATTACCCATGAGCAGTTTCAAAAGCAATATAAAACACATCGTAATATTTTGCGCGTCTCTTTCAATCCTAAGGAGCGTGAAAACCGGGTGGATTACGAGCGAAATACATGGGCGCACAATCAGAGGGTTATTGATGTGGTAGCTAAGGATATGAATGGATTTGTTAATATCGTAAACGGGCATGGACTTAAGATCTGTGATTATTTTTACGAAGGAGATATGGCTACTTTGGTTAAAGCCTATAATCGATCTTATGAGGCATTGCCAACAAAGACACTAGCTGATCGTTATCCCTTTGAGTTGAAATTTCCCAAGGGGTTTCGAGTGAAGAAAAATAATGCTGAATTCAGTTGGTTTTCTTTTGAGCGTATCGATAGTCACTTAGGGGTATTTGCACATGCGTGCAGTCTGGATTCTATTGACGGATTCGAAGCACGCGATCTTATTCAATACCGTAATGATATGTTGCAGCGGCAGGTGCCAGGTTCTGCGCCCGGTTCATTTATGACTACAGAAGAGCGCTTCCCTGTTACTGTTACGGAAAAAATATTTGGTGGTAAAACCTGGGTGGAGCTTCGGGGATTGTGGAAGGTGCAAGGTGATTTTATGGGTGGTCCTTTTGTGAGCTATTTTCATCGCGATGATAAAAATAACCAGTTTATTATGCTCGAAGGTTATGTGCATGCTCCACAAAAGCCCAATAAAGCTAACTTTGTGCGTGAGGTAGAGGCGGTGTTGAGGACGTTTAAAACCATCGACTTACAGTGATAAAGGAGCTGTTAATAATCTTTAAATAATGATAGGGTTTATGGATTATGCTTGGTGTCTTTTTCAAAAACCCCTATCATTACACCATGAGAAAAAGTATCATGATTATTGTTTTAGCTGTGATATGCAGCCTTGGCTGGGGGCAGAATCTGGAGGTGGAACTATTGATTAAAAAGGGTATCTCACTTCACGAAAAGGGATTTTATGAAGAGGCCATTAAAAAATATCAGGCTGCACTGGAAATAGAGCCGCTGAACGTATTGGCGCATTATGAAATTTCATACGCCTATATGGAATCCAAAAAATGGGAAGAGGCTCTTTATCATAGCAAACAAGTGATTCGAGAGAATGGTGATTATTGGTTGGAGGCGGTGATGGTAAATGGTGCTGCTTTGGATAATCTGGGGCAAAGTAAAAAAGCCATTAAGCTCTATCGGAAAGCGCTCAAAAAGAAGCCGGATAATTACTTGTTGTACTATAATATGGGGATTAGTCTGTTTGGTGAAGAAGACTACATGGCAGCGGAGAGTGCGGTTCAAAAAGCAATTCTGAATAACAGGAAGCATACCAGTAGTCATTTGTTGTTGGCCAATATTAAGATGCAACAAGGGCAGTGGTTAAAAAGTGCGCTTCCTCTTTATTTCTTTTTGTTATATGAACAGGATTCTGATCGTAGTGTGGAAGCCTGGGATCAACTTCAGGTGATTTGGCTGTCAGCGGCGATAAAAAATAAGGGGATGATCGCAATTAAGGCTGATCCGCGTGCTTCGTCTTCAGGATTGGGTGCTGGTGAGCTTGGTATGGGAGCCATTGCTTCCAATTTTATGATGGATGAGGATGCAAAACAGCTAAAAGAGCCACATAAGTTTGTAGATAAAACACAAAAGCTCTTTAGAGTATTAAATGAGACGAAAAATGATGACCTGGGTTTTTGGGAGATTGTTTATTTAGATCATTTTAATGCCTTGTTTGATCAAGGACATATGGAATCCTTTGCATATTTTATTTCTAATTGCAAATATAAACCAGAAGTGTTAACTTGGATTACAGAGAACGGTTATGAGTTTCAGGAATTTATGAACTGGATGGAGTTGCAGCCCTGATAAGTACACTGATTATTGCTTTATTTTAAAACAAATTTTGAATCCAAATCGTTCTTAGTACGTAAGAGCATCATCGAAGTCAAACACTTAATAGAAACAATATGAAAAAGATTTACACCAAGCATTTTCAATATACCGGAACTGATGA
>JAEINY010000060.1 GCA_016342595.1 Marinilabiliaceae bacterium | reverse complement strand
TTAATCACTTTTGATTGAGCCGAGCCTTCTTCTCTGATAGGAGATCTTGATGTTATATTAAAAGTATAATAAAATGATTGAAGAATCATTTTGCTTATTACTTGTGGTTAATGCCGATACATAATCAAAGAGCGATGTTTTATCGCTCATTTGATTAGTAATCGGTATTATTTCAACATGATGTGAATTAAATATTTTTCAGAAAGTCTTTCACTGCTGACCAATACGCTTCATGATCTTCAGATTGTTCCCACAAAGCGCGTGATCCATGATTGCCCTCTGTTGTGGGTAAAAAATATTGTTTGGATGTAGTAGGAATGGCCTCAAAGATGCTTTTCCAGTACACATGTTCTTTTTTGGCAGATGTAATAAATACCGGTATTTTGATGTTTTTGGCCGATTGGGTAATCCAGTCCTCAGGTTGTCCAAAACGTTTAAAATATTCGCCCGGAGCGAACGATAAAGTAGCATCAGCTACGTTTGGATGATCGCCTGCAATTTTCAATACCAATGCAGATGAGTAGGAGCTGCCCCATAAGATTAGTTTTTTCATCTTGTAGTTTCATAATTAATTATGGGTTTTGTATATTCTTTTTATCAGACAACTCAGCGAACAAAAGACCCTTATTGAATCTTTTATTATTTTTGATATTCATGAACTATATCAATTTTCATACACATAAATCATTCATTGATAATCATATTATTTCTATCGAAAATGTATTTCCTGAGGATTATTTGGAGGGGAATTATCATTCAGATAAGATTTCTGTGGGGATTCATCCATGGTTTATTCAGGGAGATGGCCAATATCAGATGCAATTGATGAGAACGATATTATCGGATCAAAAAGTCGTGTTTATTGGAGAAGCCGGTCTGGATAAACTACAAGGTGGTGATTTTTTAAGACAAGAGTCGATTTTTTTGAAACAAATATGGTTATCGGAAGAGTTTAATAAACCGCTTGTTATTCATTGTGTGAAAGCTTATAATGAGATAATTTCTTTGCGAAAGAAGATAAAGCCTTCATTGCCCTGGATATTTCATGGGTTCTCAAGTTCTGTTCCTGTCATGGAGCAAGCTCTTGATGTCGGTTTTTACTTTTCTTATGGAGTGGCTTTACTTAATGATGCTTCAAAAACCGTGACCACTTTTTGCAAAACACCTTTGGATAGATGTTTTTTGGAAACAGATGAGGCGGATGTGGGTATTGAAATTTTGTATCAACGAGCCGCAGATTTGAGACGGTGTGAAGTTGCACAAATTGAGGATGAAATGAAATGTAATTTTAAGTGGTTGTTAAAGTAGGGATGAAAGTTATTAACACAAATTATCATGGTAATCAGGGCCTCTTTAAGCATGGTTTATTAAGGATGGTTTATTTTTAATGGTCACACCTTGCAGGTACAATGCGGTCGTATTATAGACGGAGTTAGCCTAGTCAATGCTATATTTGCTTTTAAAATATAAATAATTGATGATAGTAGAGTGGATTAATCCCTTGGGAACAACTTGGGGGGTATGGTGGATTACCGTTTTATGTGCTTTTTTAGTTGGTGTTTCAAAAAGTGGGTTGAAAGGCACAGCAATGGTGGCTATTCCGCTCTTGGCCTATTCTTATGGGGGAAAAGCGTCCGTAGGACTGCTTTTACCTTTTTTAATTATGGGTGATGTCATGGCATTGATGTTTTATCATAAAAGCGGGAAGATACAACACATTATCCGACTTTTTCCATGGGCTATTATAGGTATTGTAGTGGCTGTTTTTGTGGGTAATGAAATTAGTGATCGCCAGTTTATAAATACGATTGCCATTGCTATTTTAGTATGTTGGGTGTTGATCATGTGGAATGAGATGAAACATACTAAAGTAAACTTGACACATCACTCGGTTTTCCGAAGTGCCTTAGGCTTGTCTGGTGGATTTGCTACCATGATGGGCAATGCGGCTGGACCTATTTTCAATCTCTATTTGCTTTCCATGCGACTGCCAAAGGAGAGTTACATTGGCACGGGTGCCTGGTTTTATGTGATGCTCAATATATTTAAAGTGCCTTTTCATATTGTGAGTTGGCAAACCATTAGTTGGCGAACATTGCAGTTGAATTTGGTGTTGTTGCCTATGTTGGTGATTGGTGCTTTTTTAGGGCGATATTTAGTGCGGTTTATACCAGAGCGTGAGTATCGTTTTTTTATTTTTGCTGTCATTTTGTTGTCGGCTATTTTGTTGTTTTTCAAATAGAATAGGCAGTGTTTAGTAGTGGTTGTGCCAAATGTCATATAAATTGTAAGGTGAAATTTTGTACCTTTAGGGAAAATATAGTCACACTCGTTAAAAGATCCGAATATGAACAATATTGATTGGGGTAGTTTATCTTTCAGTTATATGAAAACTGATTATAACGTAAGATGCTATTATCGCGACGGTAAATGGGGAGAGTTAGAAGTGCACTCTTCTGAAGAAGTTAGTATTCACATGGCTGCTACCGGTTTACACTACGGTCAGGAAGCTTTTGAAGGTCTGAAAGCTTTTAAAGGCAAAGATGGCAAAGTGCGTATGTTTCGTGTGGAAGAGAATGCAAAACGTATGCACAACTCTGCAGTGGGTACCATGATGGCTCCCGTACCGGAAGAGATGTTTGTGAATGCTGTGAAAAAAGCAGTTGAATTGAACAAACGATTCATTCCTCCTTATGAGTCAGGTGCTTCGCTATATATTCGTCCATTGCTTTTTGGGTCAGGTGGCAAAGTAGGTGTAGCGCCTACCGATGAGTATTTGTTTTTAATATTCGTAACACCGGTAGGTCCTTATTTTAAGGCTGGATTCAAGCCTGTTAAGATGATGATTTCCCGCGATTACGATCGGGCTGCACCGCATGGAACAGGTCACATAAAAGTGGGTGGAAACTACGCGGCTAGTTTACGCGCCGGTGAGGAGGCTCATGATAAGGGCTATTCAACAGCTATCTTTTTAGATAGTAAAGAGAAAAAATACATTGATGAGTGTGGGCCGGCCAACTTTTTCGGTATAAAAGATAATACCTACATTACTCCTGAGTCGTCTTCTATATTGCCATCGATTACAAATAAGAGTTTATTTCAGTTGGCTCAAGACATGGGACTGAAAACAGAACGCCGTCCGATAGCTATAGAAGAGTTGGAAACATTTGAAGAAGCCGGCGCCTGTGGTACAGCTGCGGTGATCAGTCCGATTGGTCAGATTGATGATCCCGAAACCGGAAAGTCATATGTGTTTTCCAAAGACGGTGAGCCAGGGCCGGTATCCCTGAAGTTATACAACAAATTGAGAGGTATTCAGTATGGTGATGAGCCGGATACTTATGGATGGAACACTGTTGTTGAATAGATAATTGTAAAATTATATATAAAAGCTGCTGGTTTTACCGGCAGCTTTTTTTGTGCTTACAATTCAGCATGGATAATATCCTGTTGATTATCTTTTTCGTTTTAAAAGAGTCTCTATATTTGTGGGTCTAACGGAATCGTATTGTTTGCTTTGGCAAGCACAAAGGAAATCGGAATTACAGAATGACAGATAAACGAATTGAGAATTTGAATATCAGTGCTGAGCAGCGTATTATCAAGCCGAATGCTTTAAAAGAGCGTTATCCTTTAACAGAGAAGATTATTCACACCATTCACACAGGGCAGAATACGGTAAAAAACATTTTGCATGGTGATGATAAGCGGATATTGGTTATCGTAGGGCCTTGTTCCATTCATGATATTAAAGCAGCAAAGGAGTATGCACAAAAGCTAAAAGTATTGGCCGATGAAGTGAGAGATACACTTTATTTGGTGATGCGTGTGTATTTTGAAAAGCCTCGCACCACCTTGGGATGGCAGGGTTTGGTTAATGACCCTTATCTGGATGGTAGTTGTCAGGTAGAAGAAGGGTTGATGATGGCCCGTGAGTTGTTAAGCTACGTGGCAGAACTGGGATTGCCAACAGCGGGTGAAGCATTGGATATCGTTACGCCTCAATACATTCAGGATCTTTTCTCATGGACGGCTATAGGGGCTCGCACCACAGAGTCACAAAGTCATCGCAATATGGCCAGTGGTTTATCATCAGGGGTAGGCTTTAAGAATGGAACGGACGGAAATATTGATATTGCCATTAATGCATTGGAATCAGTAGCCTCCGGACATAATTTTGTGAGTATTGATCCCGATGGTAGGGTAGCTGTTATTAGAACTACCGGTAATCGCAATGCGCATGTGATATTGAGAGGAGGTAAAACGCCTAACTATGATGAGGCGCATATCCAAAAATATGAACAACGTCTGATTGAAGCTGGTTTTGAACCCCGCATCATGGTAGACTGTAGTCATGCCAATAGTGAGAAAAAGGCCGATAATCAAGTTAAGGTGTTAAATGAGATTGCGCGTCAAAAGCGTGAGGGTAATCAGTCTATTATGGGTGTGATGGTAGAAAGTAATTTACACCATGGTAAACAATCTATCCCGGCTAATTTATCACAGTTGAAGTATGGTGTTTCGGTGACAGATGAGTGTATCGGTTGGCAGGCTACGGAACAGGTATTAAGAGATTTTAGCAATCAGGTGAAAGATCATCTAAAGTGATAACCTGTCATTAGAAACGCTTGTTTTTAATCACATATCCCAGGAATCGGAAACCAATGGGAATGTGCCTCATGAGTGTTGGAAAGAAGCCAAAATAGCGTGTCATGATGCGAAATCGCTCCTTGAGGCCTGGCACAATGTTTTGTTTAGTTAAGCCACCATCCAGGAAACGGGACAGTGTCAGCTTGGTATTGATTGTTTTGCCGGATTTTTTGAGTGCTGTTAAGCACCATTCAAAATCGGCTGAAAAACGATAATTCAAATTGTATAATTCAGCAATCTTCGTAGATACTATAATAGATTGGTGACTCACCAGCATCCCATTTTTAAAATCTTTCCAGCTTAGTTGTGCAGGTGGTTGCAAACGGCGTTCTCCTATGACCTTACCTTGCATATCAATCATAATCGTATCGCCATAATACACATCGGCATAGGGGGGGTCATCCTGGTTAAAAAGCTGTTGTACGGTAGTGGGTTCATAAATCTCATCACCCGAATTGATGAACCATAGATAATCACCGGTAGCCATTTTAATGCCTTTGTTCATGGCGTCATACAGGCCCTTATCTGCTTCGCTGATCCAATTGGAAACGGATTGCTCGTATTGCTTGATAATCTCTTGGGTACCATCCGTTGAATTGCCATCTACAATGATGTATTCAATATTGGCATACGTCTGACAAGCGATGCTTTCAATCGTTTTTGCAAGTGTCTCTGAGCCATTGTATACAATGGTAATGATGGAAACCGTTGGTTGTGTCATTCGTGTTGATTCAAAGCTTTCTGATAAACTTCCAGGTATTGTGCTGCGACAATTTCCTCTGTATAGCACTCCAAAGTCTTCTTCCTGGCATTTTTGCTCATTTTATCCAAATCACTTAAAAAGAGCGTTTCGTATATACCTGTTGCTAAGCTAAGGGAGTTTTTTACTTCAGCCAGGTAGCCTGATTCCTGATGGGTGATCATTTCAGGGACGCCACCAATACTGAATCCTACTACCGGTGTGCCACATGCCATCGCTTCCATAACCGTATTAGGTAAGTTATCTTGAAGGGATGGCAAGGCATAGATATCTGCTGCATTGTATAGGTCTACAATGGTTTGAGGATCTGACACGAAGCTTAATGAATGGGTTTTGAATGGAAACTGTTTAGCAGATTCCTTATTCATTTTTCCAAAAACCACTAACTCGGTATTTTCTTTGACCACCGGAAAGTTCTCGCTTAGCGTTGTAAGGGCTTCCATAAAATAGCGCATCCCTTTGCGTGGATCATTCACATTTGCCGCTCCAAATAAGATGAGTTTCTTGTCTTTGGGTAGCCCTAGTTTATCTCTTACTTCGAGTTTATTAAGGGGTTTGTAAAAAGAGGTGTCTATTGGGTTTGGGATGTTGTAAAAAGGTTTGTTGCGTAGCAATTTACTATCTTGTGATTGAGTGCGCAACCATTTACTGCAGGTCACAATATGTAACGGTGCTGCATTGTATAGTTTCCGTTTTTTAGCGAAAACTTGAGCCGATAAATCTTTTTTAGCTGGTTTCTTTAAAAAGGGGCAGTAGGAACAAAACTCTAGAAATTCCAGGCAAGTGCCGGCATAATGACATCCCCCGGTGAAAGACCACATATCATGTTGCGTCCACACAACTGGTTTGCCCAATGAAAATAACTGCTTTAGGGTATCCAGAGAAAGAAACCCTTGATTGATCCAGTGTAGATGTATCACATCAGCTTCTTGCACCATCGGGTGTTGACTGATGTCCATTCCCGTATTGGCCGGGGAGAAAGCAAATCGAACGGAGGCATTTTTTTCGTGGGACAGAAAACAAAGGCGCTCCCAGGCAAATCTGGCAAACGCTTTCTGCCGATATAGATAACCTTTGCCAACCGGAAACACACCTTCTTCGTGACTGGAGGCATCTTGAACCAATAGGCTGGCATCAATGCCTTGGCTTCGAAGAGCGTGGTTGAGACGATTAGCTGCAACAGCAGCACCTCCACCTGAATCGGTCTTGTTAATAAGTAGTACTTTCAATGGATTGAAATATAAACGGTGTAATTAGCGGCTAAAATTAGTAATAATAAACTTCTATCAAACAGTCGGGAGAGTGGATATTGTATCGAAGAATTTAATGGTTCATCCCGATAGTTGTCGGGATCAGCATCAATTTTATAAATAGTAAAGATCAAGTTATATCTATCTCTCTGGTGTAATTTGGCAAGAATGGAAAAGTGATAGCCCGGCGGAGGGTTTATATTTGTATTATCATTAAACCAAAGTCATGACCGAGACACAGAAAGATCATTTTGAGCGCATAAATCGGGTATTGCAATACATTCATCATAACCTTCATGAAACAATCGATTTGGAAGGCTTGGCCAGGCGTTCCAATTATTCGATTTTTCATTTTCATCGCATTATGAGCGCTCATTTAGGCGAGTCGCTAGGGGCTTACATTCAACGTATCCGTTTAGAAATGGCAGCCTCGCTACTCCGGTATTCAAAACTGGAGGTGCAGGATGTCGCTTTTCAGGTGGGATATGAGAGCCCGGCAGCTTTTAATAAAGCCTTCAAAAGGCGTTTTAGTGTGACACCTACGGTCTTTCGATCTTCGAAAATCGAATTTAAACAAAAGTGTAATCCAAAAGAACAACAATTAATTATGGATAATTTGACAACTCAACCAGTATGGAAAATGCTGGATCAGACAGATGTGATTTTTGTTCAGCGAATCGGAAATTATCATAAAGCTGCCACTGAAGCCTGGAATAGTGTGTGTGCTTTTGCCGGTCCCAAAGGTTTGATTCAACAGGGTTCTGATTTTTATGGAATCAGCTATGATGATCCGTCGGTGACGAAGGCTGAAAAGTGCCGCTATGAAGCGTGTATTGTTGTGAATCAACCCGTGGAACCCGAAGGTGAAATAGGGGTGAAGCAGTTGAGAAAAGGAAAGTATGCCGTGTTTACCTTGACCGGCTCATACAATCTGTTGAAAAATGCCTATGATTACATTTATGCGGCCTGGATGGCTGAAAGTAAAGTAGAATTGGATCATAGCCCGGTAATGGAGAAGTATCTCAACTCGCCGGACACAACTCCTGAAGATCAATTGATCACTGAGATTTGGATCCCGGTAAAATAGCCGGGATGCCGGAGTATCAAAAAGCGAAAGCTCTGTTGTGCAATTTATGTGGGTGCCACAGAGCTTTTGTCATTTATTTCTTAATCAAATCTCTTAGCGGAATGAGATCAAATTCCTGATAGGAGTTATCAGGTAAGCTGTTGATGTAGGCCTTGTTCATCATGAACAGTTTACTGTTGATGGTATCCTGAGGATATGTATTCTCTTCATGGAAATAATCTTCATCCACCTGGGTGAAATTGAGTTCACAGTGCGAGAGTTCCCACTGATCACCCGCTTCATTCATGTATAATAACGGAAAGCCATGTGTGCGGCAAATGATGGGACGGGCATTGTACAAGCTACATTGGTGGTTGGTGAGAAAGAAGCATTTTTCACCCGGCTCTTTTGGTGTTGATCGATCCATTACTTCCGGATATTCTCTTTCAACCTGCTTTTTGATGGCATCAAATTCAAGCGGGAACACATCAAAATCAAGACAGCATTGATCACACCCTTTTTTACAAGCCATGTTATTATGGTGTTGATTCCATAGAGCCTCAGTTTGTGCGTCTATCTCATTTCTCAAGGAAAGGTAACTATCGATGTGTTCTGAATTCATACTGTTCTGTTTGGGGCAAAGATAGTGAGGAAGTACTGATTTTGGGGATTAGTGCCCCATAATATTATCTGATGGTTTGTTTGTAAGAATCTAATTTCGCTATAGATTCATTTTTGACGATCGGAAATGGACCTCTTTTTCATACAGATGGTTTTTCGACGGTCCAATGGAGCCTGTTTTTGGTATAGATTCAATTTCTGTCGATTAAAATCATCCTGTTTTCATAGAGGACGTTTCTCATTGGTTGGAAAACGACCTATATCTAAAAAGGAAGGGTTTCTACCGTAGAAAGTGCTCCTATAGGGATCGAGGCCGGTTTTCTGCAATTAGACATGACCATTTTTCCATGCAGCATGCATCCCAACGGTCTGAATTTAGTCAATAAGGAGTAAAGACGGGATGTGTAGCTGCCGGTAATAAAGGATAGCCCTTGTTTTAAGTTGTTTGATATTAAAAATGTAAATCTACTGTAAGGTGAATTTCCTGTTCGGCTTGTGTAAAATGATCCGTCTTCCACGAAGATTTTTCCGGCAAAGTACGATAGCTTGCACAAATGTATTTTCTTTGTTAATCGAAATAGTGTGAATAGAATAATTTATCACTGCTGTTACAATGACAAATACGCACGAATGGACAAAGGATGAGTTGATCCGATGCTTGAAAGATGCCGGGATTAGGAATGGTACCATCTTAAATGTGAGGGCTTCATTGAAATCGATTGGGCGCATTAAAGGGGGTGCCGATACATTTTTGAAAGCCATCCTGGATGTGATTGGGCCGGAAGGAACATTGATTGTTAATTCTTTCATTAATTGTTACCCCATTCCATTAAGTGAAACGGATGCCAAAAACATCAGTACCGAGGTATCACCATCCTATGCCGGAGCTTTGGCTAATGCAATTCTTAAACATCCGGATTGTGTGAGAAGTAAACACCCCATTCAAAAGTTTGCAGCTGTTGGTAAGTTGGCGCATGAGTTAATGGATAATCATACACCGGACAGTGATGGTTATGCTGTTTTTGAACGGCTGGGGCATATGGGCGCCTTAAAACTTTGCATTGGCAGGGAGGCTATTGAAATGGCGGGTGTGGGAAATACACATGCAGCGATTAAAGTACTGGGCTTTTTTAAGAAGAAACCTAACAGGGGTGTTAACTATCTGGCTGAAGACGGAACTGTGAAGCTTTTTAAAGTGAACTGGAACGGAGGCTGTAGTCGGGGATTTCCAAAATTTCACCCTTTGTATGAGAAAGCAGGTGCGTTGAAGCATGTGAGAATAGGAGAGGCAGAGGCGGTATTATCAGATATGAAACGAACCCTTGAGATTGATTGTGAAAAATTAAAGGCTGATCCTTCTTTCTTTTTTTGTGATGATCCCACCTGTAAGGATTGTCGGTTGAATTGGGAACACTCAACCGGAAATTATTTGACTGTTAAGTTTCACTCGTTAATATCCATCATTAAAAGTAAAATTGTAACCCATGCTTATACGATTAACTAAAGAAGCCGCCATCTTGTGCGAAGGAGTGGAGAATGATAATTCCATCGGTTGGTACTGCAGTGGGTATTTTTTATTCAGGGATCGGTTTTATACCGGGAAGGCTTTACAAGCATTAGTACGCGAGCTTTATCAGAAGAAGGAGTTATCTAAACATATTGAAGACTTCAATGGTTGTTATCAAATTATTGTTGTCGATTTTGATAATTTACTGGTACAGGTCATTCAAGATCGGTGGGGCACATATCCCTTGTTTTATTCCACCATTAATGGAGATTTCGTTCTTTCTAAAGATTATAAAAAACTCACCCAGCCTCATTCAAAATTAACTATTGAAGCAATGGCCGAAATAGTTGGATTTGGGCATGTGATGGGGGATAAGACATTAATAGATGGTATTCGTGAAGTAAAACCTCACCATGACTATCATTTTTCGTTTTCTGAAGCGAAGAGAGTATCTGTACAGGAAAAGAGTTACTGGCAGTATCATCTGAGTTTCCAAAAAGCCGATTTTGCTCAAAAATCTAAAGAATTTGCCGATCTCTGGTCACAGCAAATGGAAATCATTTGTGCAGGTATGCAGGAGTTGCCGGGAGCTGCTTTGATTCCTCTATCCGCCGGGCTCGATAGCCGCTTATTGGCAGCAGAAGTGGATCGGTATAAAATGCCGCAGTATAATCTGACTTTTGGTAGTGGAACGGATAATTTGGAAATTGATACGGCCATTGAAGTGAGTCGAAAATTAGATCAATCAATCGGGCATTATATTCTGAATATTAATCAGGCCGGGTATGATAATGTAATGACTGATTCGCATCCTACCAACCGGATTACAAATGGCTATTTTGCTGAGAAAGATCTGTGGTTTCCCAAAAAGATGAAAGACAATCTTTCATGTGTTGTATCCGGTCATTCCGGGGATTTTATGGCCGGTAGTCACCTGAAATCAAAAATGAAACTGTGGAAATCAATTGACCAGGTGATCTATTACATGGTTAGTTTTAAAAGTACGCCACTTTGTAAATATCTATTTGATAATAACTCAGACTTTAGAGAGATTATTACTGAGTCGTTGAAAAAACAATTGGGGAATCCGGATGATCTGGTCAATGCTTTTATGCGATGGGACCTGGAAGAACGGCAACGACGTTATATCATGCGCTCTGTTATTGGTGAAGAGCATCAGGATTTACCCTTGGTGATCATGCCATTTTTTGATTATAAAATGATGGATTTTTTTGCTGATCTACCCTTTTCATTTCTTTTGAACACTGAATTGTATCGTGATTCAGTAGCCATATATATTTTAAAAGATAAGCCTCAGTTAAGTGCCATTAAAGTGAACGGAAGAGAGTTAAGTCCCACTGTTAAGGGAATCACTTACGAGTATTATATCAAGTTTTGTGATTATTTCAATATTGGACAAAAAAATACTCGGGTTTATGATCCTTCCATCAATTGGGAGGAGATGGCCGAAACACTGGAATTGCCACACTCAATTCCTGAAGAATGGGTCAATAAAAAATTCTTTCCATCCAACTATCGATTATACTACGATATATCAGAAGTGAATAAAGAACTGAAAACAATCTACCCTCAATGAGAATAGGATTTATTGGAGATATCATTCTTTCTGATTCGGCATGCGTGGATGAGAAACTGGTGGCACGATTGAATGAGAATGATTTCAATGTGGCTAATCTGGAAGCACCTTTTATTACTTCTGACATGAATCCTGCTCGCAAAGCCGGTCTTCATCAGTTAACGGAAAGTGTAGAGCTGTTGAAACGGCTCAATGTAAAGGTGGTTTCGTTGGCTAATAATCACATGCGTGATTTTGGATCTGATGGTCTTTTAAATACCATTGCACATCTGGAGAAAAATGGGATTCAATATTTTGGTGCGGGCAAAAATAGAAATGAAGCCCTGAAACCAACCGAACTGGTGGTTAATAATAGGCGTTTTCGGTTTTATGGGGCTATGCAAACCTTTTTTCTGAGTCATCATTTTGCGAGTAATCAATCGGCTGGCGTTGCGCCTTGGGAACCCGGCTATTTCAAGCCATCTAAAGACGACGCTGTGAATGTGTTGTTTTTGCATTGGAATCAAGAGTTTGAAGATTATCCGGAGCCGGCATCCAAGTATTTCGCGGAACAGGCATGTGACTATTTTCATTTGGTGATTGGTTCTCACGCTCATTGTATACAAGGAATTCAACAATATCAGGATAGTTCAATTGTTTATAGTTTAGGCAATTTTATATTACCGCATACCGATTATTGCAATACTTTTCTTAATCCGTATCCTGAAAAAAGCTATAAAGGGCTGGTTTTTAACTGGCATCCTGATCGTGAAAAGTCAGATACAGTGATTACCACTCAGATTGAATCCAATGGAGCCTCCATCAGAGGTATTCAGGAATCATCGATTGAAGCTTGTTTAGAATTAGGGGAGCTATCCGAGCCATTGCAATGGGATTATTCGCAGTATCGTCGTTTTTATAAGTCGGTTCGACAAGATAAAAAGCGGCCGATTTTGAGCAGGAATAAACTGGTTAATTTAGTGCGCTTAAAACTATATATACGTTTGATAGTGTTGTTTCATAAGGTGGAGCTTTGGCTTGCAACTTTATTGCAAATAATTGGTTTGAGAGGTCTGATTAGAAAGTTTTTATCAGTTTTTATTAAAAGGTATAAATAGGCATGTTTCAAAAGTTCAGAGCCACAGCAAAAAATACAATCTTATACAGTGTTTCCAACTTCGCAGGGAAACTCTCGGGGGTTATTTTATTGCCACTCTACACGTCGAGTTTATCGCCTGATTTGTTCGGTTTGTTTGTGTTGTTTGAAATGGTATACCAGGTTATTCAATCGATCACCGGCTTAGGGCTTAGGGGTGCTTTGATGCGCTGGTATTGGGATGAGGCTTACGAAGGACAACAGAAGCAAATATTCTTCACCGTCTTATCAACCTATGTTTTAATCAATGTAGTGGCTGCTTTCGGATTGTATGCCGTCTTTGATGTACTGGCTGATATAGTGTTTAAAGCTAATGTTGAATCAAACCTGCGTATTGTATTTATAGTAAGTACATTTATTCGTTTAATGGTGGAGGTGTTGCTCTTGTTGATGCGCATCCAGCATAAAGCCGTGAAACATACCAATTATCAATTGATTCAGATTTTTGTTTTCGTTGGTTGTGTAGCTGTGTTTCTACCACTTATGAGGTTGGAGATTGCTGGCATATTTTGGGCCTTTTTAATGTCCTATCTGCTCTTATTTGTGCTGTTAATTCCCTTCTTAAAAGCCAATATAGAATGGAAGTACCGGAAGGATTTGTTGAAGGAAATGATGGCCTTTGGTTTGCCATTGGCCCTTTCTAATATGGTGAACCTGGTGCTCTCGATTAGTGATAAATTCATTATCAACTTCTTCACGACGCTTCAAAATGTTGGGAATTATGGCCTGGCATTTAAGATCTCCAATATTGTGCAACTTATGGTGGTGAATGCTTTTATGAATTCCTATACACATGTGTATTACAAGGGCATGAGTGATGCGGATAATTCACGTTTCTTCTCGCGATCACTGACTTATCTTGTCTTGTTTCTCTCATTTGTTAGTTTGGGGCTCGTTTTGTTTATTGAGAATGTAGTAAATGTATTGACCTTTAATAATGTGAATTACCATGATTCGATTCCGCTTATACCTGTTTTAACCATAGGGCTTATATTTGGAGGAATCCGGTCCATGTTTACGCTGCCTTTAACCAAGTATAAACAAACCAAAACCATATCCATTATTTCAGTCATTACCGGTATTATTAACATAGGCTTGAACATATTGCTGGTACCTTTGTGGGGCAGTATGGGGGCTGCGATCAGTACACTTGTTGTTCAGTTTATTTCTGCTTTTGTTTTCTGGTTTTTTGCCCGTCGCCTGGAGTCAAATTTGGGGAGGCCAATTATTATTCTGATGATTGTAGCTTTAACAATAATGATAGGTGGATTGGGTTATGTGAAAGTTAGCGAGTTGTTTATAGTTGAGATAGGTTATAAGGTGTTGTTGTTGATAACATGGGTGATATCTCTTTTTCTTTTCCGAATATTCGATGAGACTGAATTAACCAGAATAAAGCAAGGATGGAAAAAATGGAGTCAGCTTTCAAAGATTTCAGATAACCTTAAAAGTTTAAAAAAATAGAGATGAAAGGGGTTTTGACAAAAAAACAGGTTGAATATGTTTTGTTTCATCTTCAGCAGCACTTCGAATGCAGTATAGGCCTTCAGGATAGGTTCGTTTTTGACGGGGGAAGTGGATTTGATTTAAAGAATCAAGAGAAGGTGTTTTTTTGTCAGTCAAATAAAGAGTTAAGTGATGTGATGTGGTTGCCATATAAGAAAGAAGAATTGCCCATTTTATTTCCGGGTGAGCCTGTTCAAAAGTGGTTCAACTGTCATGATGGCGCTCTTATTTTTCACCACGATCTGTTGAAATCTGCATTTTTCTTGTTGAGCGGTTTTCAGGAAACGCAATCAGATGTGACCGATGAAATGGGACGATATCGGTTTGAAGAATCTATTCAGAAAAAGTTGGGAATTATCACTAAACCAGTTGTTAATTATTATTTTGAGATAATTCTGGATGGACTCGAAGCTTTTTGTCAATATCATCAATTTGATTTTAAACGGAAGCGCTTGTTTGACTCATTCGGATTTATGTTAACACACGATGTGGACCGAGTGGATTATTACCATTGGCGCGAGACGATCTATCGTTTTATGCAGCTTCTGGGTTTGAAAAAGGCCCATTATCCTCGAAAAAGGCTGGTGAAAGCCGCTTTTAACGCCATACTTCCAACGCTTATTCCTTCCTATAAAAATGATCCCTGGTGGAACTTTGAGTTACTCAGGAGTCAGGAGCGTGAACTTGGCTTTTCATCCGTTTGGTATTTCCTGAATCGGGATGGATCACCACATGATGCAAAGTTTAATTTTACTGAAGAAAGAGTTCGGTCCTTAATTCAATTTCTGCAACAAGAAGGTTGTGAAATTGGTTTACATGGGTCTATCAAGTCTGCTTCCAATCAAGTTGATATGACCAATGCATTTGGTTTGTTACAGAACCGGTGCGATTCAGTAATTAAAGGTGCTCGACAGCATTTTCTAATGATGAAGTATCCACAAACCTTGCAGATTCAGCAAAATGCAGGCTTGAAGTATGACACCACATTGGGTTTTGCAGAACATGAGGGTTTTCGAAACAGTTATTGTTATCCATTTAAACCATTTGATCATGTGAACGATACCATGCTTGATATCTGGGAATTTCCCTTGGCAGTAATGGATACCACACTGTTTGGGTATCGGGAGCTAACTGATGTAGAGATGTTGGCATCAGCTCAGAATCTGATAAATGAGATTACTCGATTTGGTGGTTTGTTTGTATTGTTATGGCATAATTGCAATTTCGATGAATACCAGTATCCAGGAATAACTGTCCTGTATAAGCAACTTCTGCAAACGATCCATTCAAAGCATGCTGAATCAACTACCGGTGTTAGAGTTTTAGATAAGATAAGTGTTTTGAAATCACCAGGAAATTCTAATTGATCGATAGTAATTGTTTGATTTTTGAATCGATCACTTTTGCTCTTGATTCAAAGGTGTGTTTCTGTAATGTTCGTTTCTGACCTTGTAGTCCTATCTGTTTTAATTCAGTGGGATTATTTAATAACCAGGTAACCTTTTCTTTAGCTTCTTCAAGTGATTTGTATGTCACAATTTCTTCATCAGGCTTGAAGTAATTATCAATATCCGGTTTCCAGTCTGTTAATAAGCAGGTTCCCATGCCCGTTACTTCATACATCCGCATGTTAGCCGCAAAATTGGAGGCTATGTCTCCATGTACATTAAAAGCAATTTTTGAGTTGGCAATCTCCCGAAACATTTCCAAACCAAATACCGGTGATTTTATTCGGTCAGAAAGCGATTTTGATACTTTTGACGCCCTGGGAAAGAATTCTAGTTTACTCACTTTATTTAATCCCTCTATCTTTTGGTTGATGATATTTAATCCACTGGTTTTAAAAATACGGCTAGCTACATAAGCTGCCTGACGAATCGCTAATCCTTTGGATGAATTTTGGTTGAGATTAATCAATAAATTGATATCAATATTTTGCTGAATCAGTGCTTCTAAAAATTGAATACGATCATTATGAAATTGTTGATCCAGTATAATGGAGCCGGTAAATAAAAAGTCGTGGTTTACTTGATCCGTACAATTTATTTCTTCCAATATACGATGGTCAAAAGCATGTGGTATCACTAAGCATTCCGGTAGGCCGTTTGATTCCAGTAATGCTTTAAAATAGGGAGCGCATACCGTTATTAAGTCAAATGCTTTAAATGATTCGTAGTATTGAGGAGAGATGGGAGAGCAGCAGTTACCGATAACCAACCTGATGGAAGGCACTAGCTTTCTTAATCGTTTTACAAAAACTCCATTGAAAGTGTAGCTGTCTTGCATCCAGACCACCTCGGGTTTTAATTTTTTTAGTTGTTGAATAACAATCTCTTTGTCTGTGTCGATCGGCTGATTATTCTGCTCGCACCAGCGTTTTTGAAGCGGACGGGCATTGGCCACAATTTCATGGGCGTTATATCCCAAATTTGAAAATGCATCTGCATACGCATCCGACCAGGCAAAGCGTTGTTTCATTAGATGCTGATGTTGATCTGAATAGGACTGATCAATGATTTCAGTGTTCTTTTCGTAATAATAAGATAAAAAGTCTTTATAGTAGGAGGTTATTTTGACGAGTTTTAAGGACATGATCTTGAGTTTATCATTAAACCCTTCAAAAATGCGAATAATATTAGAGATCCTATTTGATTGAAGGGCAGAATTCACCTCTTACTTGTTAATGTTTGTTAATTCGAAGATTAATTTGCATCTTTCTCCGTTGATCCATTGGGCATTTTATATTTTTGCAGTAATTCAGATATATGGCGAATTTGAAACAATCAACGAGCGGCAAAAAGCTCAGAAGCTCCTATATAACTACGACCATCAGCATCGCCTTGGTGCTCTTTCTATTGGGTATCATTGGGTTGTTGTCATTAAATGCACAGCGTCTCACAACTTATGTAAAGGAAAATATTGGATTTACCATATTGATTAAAGACAATGCCCGGGAAGCTGAAGTGAAGCGTTTGGAGAAGTTATTGTCTACTTCACCTTTTATCAAGCAAACTGAATATGTGGATAAGGATCGCGCTGCTGAAGAGCTGAAGGAAGAGTTAGGTGAAGATTTTGTGGATTTCCTGGGATACAATCCATTGTTGTCATCTATCGATGTGAAAGTATTTGCTGAATATGCTAATCCGGATAGCATTGCTAAAGTAGAAGAAGTAATTATGGATTTTCCGCAGGTGAAAGAAGTGCTTTATCAAAAGAATCTCATTCACCTGGTTCATCAGAATGTAAGACGAATTTCATTGGTGTTGGCGACCTTTGCTATCATGCTGTTGTTGATTGCGGTAGCGCTGATTAATAATACTATTCGATTGTCGGTTTATTCAAAGCGGTTTTTAATTCGTACCATGCAATTGGTGGGAGCCAATAAAGGATTTATTCGTAAACCCTTCTTGTTGAATGGGATCATTCATGGCTTTATTGGCGCCGTTTTAGCCATTGTTTTGTTGGCTGTACTTATCTATTTTACAAGTAAAGAATTGGCCGGTGTTATCGGCTTTCAGAATATGGAGATATTACTGGTGCTGTTTGCTTTGGTGATCGTTTGTGGAATGTTTATCACATTTCTTTCCACCTTTTTTGCTGTGAACAAATACCTGAATTTACGTACTGACGATTTATATTTTTAATAAATAATTTGTTATGGCTAAAAAAGAGACTGATCAAAAGTTTCAATTTGCTTTAGGAAAAGAGAATTACATTTTACTCGCAATAGGTTTCGCTATTATCATTATCGGGTTTTTATTAATGATTGGTGGACGCAGTGAAGATCCGAATGTATTTAATGAGGAGATCTTCAGTTTTCGTCGTATCACATTGGCACCAATTATTGTGTTGTTTGGCTTTATGTTTGAGATTTTTGCCATCATGAAGAAGCCCAAGTCCGAGAATTAATTTTTCACCTTTTATTTATGAGTGTATTAGAAGCTTTTATCCTTGGTATTATTCAGGGATTAACAGAGTTTTTGCCGGTTAGTAGTAGCGGGCATTTAGAAATTGCGAAAATGCTATTTGGTGATAGCCGGGTAGGCAGTGAAAGTATGTTTATGACGGTCATGCTGCATGGTGCTACTGCGCTTAGTACATTGGTCATCTTTCGGAAAGAAATTGCCGAAATAGTCGCTGGATTAGTTCAGTTCAAATGGAACGAGCAAACTATTTTTTCCCTTAAAATAATTCTTTCGATGATACCGGCTGCAGTCGTTGGTGTTGTGTTTTCTGAAGAAATTGAAAGTTTATTTGGTGGACAAATTATCTTGGTAGGAGTGATGTTAATGGTAACGGCTGTTTTGTTGTTTATGGCAGATAGAGCCAAAACAACAGAAAAAGGAGTTTCCTTTTGGGGTGCTATAATAATTGGGGTGGCCCAAGCCATCGCCATTGTGCCAGGTATTTCTCGTTCAGGTGCGACCATTTCTACAACGGTGCTTCTAGGTGTTGATCGTAGCAGAGCAACGCGTTTTTCATTTTTAATGGTGGTGCCATTAATATTGGGAAAAATGGCAAAGGATCTATTGTCCAGTGACTTTTCTGTTCAGGGCGAGTCGGTTTTACCAATTGTAATAGGTTTCATAGGTGCCTTTGTAACTGGTTTATTTGCATGTACATGGATGATTCGATTGGTGCGAAATAGTAAATTGGTTTATTTTTCAATTTATTGTGCGCTTATAGGATTGATTGCTGTAATCGGGGGAGTGTTTTTTTAATAAATGGAGTGTGATGGAGTTGGAGTTGGAAGCGTTAGCTGAAAAGTATAAGGCCGGACAGGTTTTGTTGATAAACAAACCTCTTACCTGGACATCTTTTGATGTGGTGAATAAAATCCGGTATTCCTTAAAAAAGTATTTAGGGATTAAAAAAATAAAAGTGGGGCATGCCGGAACGTTGGATCCATTGGCGACAGGACTGATGATTGTGTGCACAGGAAAAGCGACCAAGGAGATTGATCAATACCTGGGGCAGAAAAAGCGGTATGTGGCTTCGGTGAGATTAGGCGCTACTACACCAACTTTAGATATGGAAACTGAACCCGATCAGGAATTTCCATGGAAGCATATCACAAAACAGTGGTTAGAAGAAGTTGTTCAATCCTTTCAGGGGGAAATCGAACAAGTTCCACCGGTTTTTTCAGCATTGAAAGTAAACGGTCGAAAAGCTTATGAAATGGCACGTAAAGGGCAGGAGGTGAAAATGCAACCCCGCCAGGTAACCATTCATGATATGCAAGTGTTAGAGTCCAATTTACCGGATTTTAAAGTGGATGTGACCTGTAGTAAAGGGACGTATATTCGTTCATTGGCGCGTGATTTAGGAACAGCCCTGGAATCAGGTGCTTTTTTAACAGGGTTAGTTCGGACTGAAATAGGTGATTTTAACCTGGATATGGCACAGTCCATTGAAGCTTTTGAAAAAAAACTGAAGGAAATTGTAACAAATGAGTAATCCTTCCGTAAAAGGTAGGCCGAAGTTGACATTAAATAATTCATTAACAGGATAAAAACAAGATTATATGAAGTTATCCAAGTTTAAATATAAGCTACCGGAAGAGCTTATCGCCTTACATCCCGCTCAAAACCGTGATGAATCACGGATGATGGTGTTGCATAGAGATACTAAAAAAATTGAGCATAAGGTATTTAAAGATGTCATTGATTATTTTGATGATCAGGATGTAATGGTTTTTAATAACACTAAAGTTTTTCCGGCCAGGTTATATGGTAACAAGGAAAAAACAGGGGCAGAAATTGAAGTGTTTTTGTTACGCGAGTTAAACCGCGAACAACGCCTTTGGGATGTGTTGGTTGATCCTGCAAGAAAAATCCGTATTGGTAACAAATTATATTTTGGAGAAGATGATCTGTTGGTTGCCGAGGTAATTGATAATACCACTTCCAGAGGTCGTACCCTACGCTTTTTGTACGATGGTTCCTATGAGGAATTTAAAAATACCTTATTTGGATTGGGCGAGACGCCACTGCCTAAGTTTATAAACCGTGAGGTGACGGCTGATGATCGTGAGCGTTATCAAACTATTTTTGCCAAAGAAGAAGGTGCTGTAGCCGCACCAACGGCAGGGATGCATTTTAGCCGTGAGCTAATGAAACGTTTGGAAATTAAAGGAATTGATTTTTCAGAAATCACCCTGCACGTTGGATTAGGTAACTTCCGTTCCGTTGATGTGGAAGATTTGACTAAGCATAAAATGGACTCCGAGCAAATTTTCATTACTGAAAAAGCAACTGAAATAATTAATAACGGCAAAGATAAGAAAAAGCGCGTGTGTGCTGTAGGTACAACTGTGATGCGTACATTGGAAAGTTCAGTTTCAACTTATGGTCATGTGAAACCATTTGAAGGATGGACCAATAAATTTATCTTTCCGCCGTTTGAGTTTCAGGTGGCTAATAGCATGATTACCAACTTACATTTACCACTCTCAACATTACTGATGATGGCTGCTGCTTTTGGAGGTTATGATTTTGTGATGGAGGCGTATAAAGAAGCTGTAAAAGAGAAGTATCGTTTTGGTACTTATGGTGATGCCATGCTGATTATATAAAAATAGCAAACATATAATATTAAAGCTGATTCGATTGAATCAGCTTTTTTTGTTGACTTCACTTTGTCCTTCTTTTTTTGTATCTTGTGTTATCACGTTAATGGAGGAAAGTCTATGGTACGTATTTTTGTTCCCATTAATTTCTCGGAATACTCGATCAATGCGCTTAATTATGCGATTACGCTGGGGCAAAAAATACCCTCTGAGGTGACCTTGGTTCACTGTTCTGCTCCGCTTATGGATTCTGATGAAATTGCAGGTGCAGAGGCTGTTTCAGGTGGAGCCGAAGTGTCGGTTGATTATTCAAAAGCCGTTATTGAAGAACAGTTAAAGAAGCTTATTCAAAGTGTTTACAAACGGCTCTCTGACGATCAAAAGCGCAATCTTAGAATAATCACTCACCTGGAAACCGGATACCCGGAAGATGTGCTGGTGGAATTGAGTAAAAATGAAGATCCTGATGTGATTGTAATGGGCACAAAAAGTAAAGGAGAAACCATTAAGGAACTCCTGGGTAGTGTGACCAGTGATGTGGTGAAAAATGCAAAAGTACCTGTTTTAGCAGTTCCGGCCGAATCCTCCATTAATATTGAAGAAATTAATAATATTCTGTTTGTAACTGATTTCAGTACTTCTGATTACCGATCACTTCATAAGCTGGTGCGGTTAATTACGCCATTCGAAACTTGTATTCATGCCGTACATTTCACCACTTCTCTTCCGGATAAATACGACAAGATGAAGTTGGAGGAGATGCGTTTTTATTGTGATCGAACCTATCGGAATCACCACATAAATTTTGAGTGCATCACTAGTGATAATTTTATTAACTCACTGGATCAGGTTATTGCTGATAAACATGTGAGTTTAATAGCCATGACACGTCATAAGCGTAATGTAATTTCACAAATTTTTCATCCCAGTTTTTCACGTAAAATACTATTTCACACTGACATTCCACTTCTTGTTTTGCATGAGTAAGAACATTTAGTGTGAATACTGGTTTCAATTGATGAAAAAGATATAATTTCGAGCAAAGACCAAAAAGCTTAACGATATGGGAAAAGATAAAATGCGGATCGGGATCTTATCAGCTGGTGGTGATTGTCCGGGGATAAATGCAGCCATCCGGGGGGTTGGTAAAACAGCTATTGTGAAATACGGCATGGAGGTGATTGGAATATCTAATGGTTTCAGTGGATTAGTGGATAAAGAGACAGCACTGATGACCGAAGAACAACTGTCAGGAATTCTGACACATGGAGGGACGATTTTGGGAACATCCCGTTTTAAGCCATTTAAACCGGCCGAAGGTGATACTGTAACCGACAAACCCCAAATTATCAAGCAAAATTATGAAGAGCTTGGATTGGATGCCTTAGTCTGTATTGGTGGAAACGGAACTCAGAAAACTGCTAATCTGCTGGCTAAAGAAGGACTCAATGTTGTTGGAATCCCTAAAACCATTGATAACGATGTATGGGGAACGGATGTAACATTCGGATTTGATTCAGCTGTATGGATTGCCACTGATGCCATTGATCGTTTACATACCACAGCTAACTCACACAAAAGAGTAATGGTGATTGAAGTGATGGGACACCATGCCGGATGGATTGCTCTCTATTCAGGAATGGCGGCCGGTGGAGATGTGATTTTATTGCCTGAGTTAGATTATGATTTGGATGTTATTGCCAATTGCCTGATGGAAAGAAGTCTTAAAGGCAAAGCGTATTCCATTGTTGTGGTGGGTGAGGGCATTGAAAAACCTAAGAAAAAAACGGCTGCCGGATACATCGGAAAGAAAATAATGAAGATGACCGGACTGGAAACACGAGAAACCATTTTAGGATATATTCAGCGAGGCGGAAGCCCAAGTCCTCAGGACCGTATTTTGGCCACGCGTTATGGTGCTTTTGCTGCCGATCTCATTCATCGCCGCGAATTTGGAACAATGGTTTCTATTCAAGGAGATCACATTACTTCTGTTTCTTTAGACGAGGTAGGGGGTAAACTGAGATTATTGCAACCGGATCATCACTTGATTGAAAAGGGGCGAGCGATGGGTGTTTGTTTTGGGGGTAGGTTATAAACTGATTGATTGAAAATAAATAAGCTGAGCCATCTCAAAGGAGATGGTTTTTGGGTTCTATTAAATTGATAGGTAATGAAAAGATCATGAGAGACTTAATTGGAAACATTTCGAACTGATTATTTTTTATCTTTGCTGCGTTTAAAATACCAATGTATGAAAGCTGAAGAAATAAAAAGTTTAAATGATCGTTTTCGTTCATCTGAACCGCAGGAAATATTAAGTTACTTTATTGAGCGTTTTGGAGCCAAAATTGCGCTTGCATCTAGTCTTGGAGCCGAAGATCAGGTGTTGACGGAAATGATTGTTAAAATCAACCCGGAAACGACTATTTTCACTTTAGATACCGGTCGTTTATTCCCGGAGACGTATGATTTGATTGATCGTACTTCGAGAAAATATAAGAAAAATCTTCAAATCTATTTCCCGGATAACTTGAAAGTGCAGGAAATGGTGAATAAAAAAGGCATCAACTTGTTTTTTGAAAGTGTGGAAAGTCGTAAAGAGTGTTGCTTCCTGCGTAAGATAGAACCCTTGCAACGTGCATTTAATGGATTGGATGTGTGGATATGCGGACTACGTGCCGATCAATCCGTAACACGCAAAGATATTGATGTTGTAGAATGGGATAATAACAATAATTTGTTAAAGATTAATCCATTGGCATTTTGGAGTGAAGAACAATTATGGGACTACATCAATACCCAAAAAATTCCGTACAATACGCTACATGACAAAGGCTACCCAAGTATTGGTTGTCAGCCGTGTACGCGTGCTGTGGAAGAAGGTGAGGATGTTCGTGCCGGACGATGGTGGTGGGAAAATCCGGATACCAAAGAGTGTGGATTACATAAGAGATAAAAAAAGAGCTGCTTTACGCAGCTTTTTTCATTATTGAGCACCCAATAACTGCACACAAATCACCAACAACACCATCGCCACCGGATATACCGTGGCATAGGCAATGGCCGGCGCATTACTATCCGACATGCTGTCTACTGCTGCCAGTCCTGGTGTACTGGTCATAGAGCCGGTAATGGTTCCCAGTAAGGAGAGTATATTCATCGATTTCATAAAATAGGCAGCTACAACGGCCAAAACCATCGGAACGATTGTTAATATACCGCCGACCACAAATAGCTGAACACCGTATTCGTTATAAGTTTCCAATAAGGTAGCGCCCGCTTTTGTGCCCACAGAGGCCAAAAAGAACATCAAACCCAATTGGCGGAGTAATAGGTTTGCTGCACCTGACATACTCCAGATAACCGGACCGGTTCGTCCAATACGGCTTAAGATCATGGCAACAGTTAATACACCTCCCGTAAGTCCTAAACTAAATGTAAAAGAGTTACCGAATGACAAAGACATTTTTCCCACTAAAATACCTAATACAATACCTGCCGCTACAGGAAAGAAATCGGTGTCTGAAAGGCGTTTGTCATCATTACCGAAAATACGGATCACCTGCTTCATATGTGCGCGACTGCAGGCTACCATCACTTTATCACCCATTTGCAATCGAATATTAGGGGTCGGCGTGATGTCAATGCCACTACGTCGAATGCGTGTCACAGTAGCTTGGTAATTGGTCCACAAGTTGAATACACTCAGTGATTTGTTGATGGCTTCTTTATTGGTTACCAAAATGGACTGAACTTCGTGATCTGTTTTTAGTGGAATGGCTTGTTTTGTTTCAGAACCGATTAAAAGAGTGATTTTCTTGATAGCTTCTTCGGTTCCCACCACTCTTACTAAATCCCCTTTTTGCAGGGTGGTGTCCGGACTTGGCGTGACGGCTAAATCACCGTGCATCACTCTCGAAATAACCGCTTGTGTCATGGAGCGTACGCGTAATTCACCGATGGTTTTTCCAAATACATTGTCATTTTCAACTATCAAATGTATGTGGCGGATTTCAGCGAAGCAACTTTCAGTACTTTTATCATAATCCTTTTCCGCTTTTTTCAGATCGGATCGGATCAGTTTGGGATAAAATCGCACAAATAGAATGACACCAATCACACCAAATGGATAAGCCACTCCATAGCCAATGGAAACGAGCGGTGAGCTGGTTGTTTCAATGGCTGCTGCCAGTCCGGGCGTACTTGTTAAAGCACCGGTCAGTAATCCGATGACGATAGGCATTTCAAGGCCAAAAACGATATGTGACACATAAGCCAGAGTAGAAGCCGAAAGGATGACCACCGTGGCAATCAGGGCCAGGCTCCGTCCGTTTTTTCGAAAGGAATCAAAAAATCCAGGTCCCGCTTGTATACCAATGGTGTAGATGAATAGAATTAATCCAATCTTTTCCAGTACACTCGGAATAACTACGCCGAAATGGCCAAATACCAGTGCAACAAATATTATAGCTGAGATATCGAGGGATACACCTTTGATTGTCAGATTACCAATAATAAAACCTAAACAAATAATAACGAAAAGCGCGAAATAGCTGTTTTGAATCAATTCCATAGTTGTCGTTTTGAAAGCACAAAGGTAAACATTAATACTATGGTGAAGGCGTAAACGGCTATTTCTTAATGATGGAAATGAACTGAAAAAAGGTCCGAAACACCCATATGTTCCGAACCTTTTTGTGCTTGTTGACTGTTGATGAACAAGCTGTATTATGGATTGGTCAGGTTGATCATTTTCAATAATCCAGGTAGATGAAAAATCCTACTGAGACCGGATAAAGCTCCGGACCTTTGTTCGCTTCAAATAGCGATGAGAAATAATAGGAGCCATATAGATTGATGGCACGGTAACCCATTCGGGCCATGACGCCATATCGAAAGGTACTCAGGTTATAATCGCTGCGATCTTTTTCTTTTTTCTTCCCGCCTTCATTGTAAACCACTTTAGTATGTGATTTTAACCGGACACCTCCAATACCACCTGCTGAAAAATAGATGGGCGATCTGTTGCGATAAGTAGGGATTTGAAATTCCAGTAGCAGCGGCATGTTAAAGTAAACCGTAGCCAATTTATTTTTTCTTACATTCCGTTCTGTCTTTTCATAATTTAAGTTCCCGTTTTCATCTTTAATAAGTAAATTCTGGCTGTCGAAGCGGTAATTGTTGAATTCCAAACCTAAACCGGTGACCAGTCCAATGTTGCCGCGTCGTTGCAAACCAATACTATACTGCAAGAAGTTAATCGAAACACCTACAGATTTTCCCTGATTCAGATCCAGGTAGTGATACTCATCCGGAAGGGATAAGCTACCATCACTGGTCACATAGCTGTTAAAACCAATACCTACCCCTGAAAAGTGACCTTTAAAGCGCTTATGCTTATGCTGATGTTTGTTTGAATAAAACTCACTTCGTTTTGTGTGTTTTTCTTTCCATTTTTTCTGCTTTCGCTCTTGCCGGTCTTGCCAGTTATACTGTCTATCTACCCAATTATTAGAAATGCCGAATTCAATGGCGTTTTCCTCTTCGTCTTCCTCAATGGTGATGTTATTACCAAAAATAGAAATGGTTTTTACAGGGTCTTCATTCACCTGTTCACTGTTTTCAACTTTTGTTTCCGATACCGGTTCATTCGAAGTTTCTGAAACAGTGACTTGCTCGTCCAAAGGAATGTCCAATATCTGCCCGGTTTGATCGATCCACACCATTTTACCTTCGTGCAAAGCTTTTGCTTTACCATCCGTAAATGGCCAAATATGTGAAAATAGGGGAGGAATGATTTCATTTCCCATGCGGTCAATATAACCTACTTTGCCTTCTTTTAAAACGCGTGCTTGCCCATCGATAAAGGACCATACCTGTTGATAGTCACAGGGGATTATTTCACGGCCCGACTCATCCACATAGCCCACTTTGCCATTTTTCAATACACGGGCCAGGCCCTCTTCAAATGCCCATATTTGTTGGTATTCTACAGGAATAACCTGTTCGCCGCTTTTATTAAAATAGCCTAATTTACCATGTTTCATGACCTTGGCCATGTCGTTTTCAAAGGACCAAATCTGGTCATATTCAGCAGGGATTACGATGTTACCATTTATGTGATACAATCCGGCTTTCCCGCTTTTTAAAACCCTAATGAATCCATCTTCATCCAGATTCCAAACTTGATTAAAGACACAGGGCACTACAACGGTTCCATCTGATTTAATGATACCCACCTGGCTGTCTTTCATCACTCGATAAATACCTTCTTTGATTTCCCAATGGCGGTCGTACTGGTTCAGGATATTAGTAGTAGAATCCTGAGCCTTCATATTGGGGATCAGAAAAAGAGACAGAATGAAAAGTGACGTTATTTGAATTCCTTTTCGCATCATTGGTGTTTTTAATACTCTTGTGTCAAGTCAAGCTTATTGATATAAGGATTACAAACTATTCAATGTATCCCACCTTTTGCCTTCTTCTTTTTTACTCTTAACTTATCACTTGAGTAAGGTGTTGTTTAACTCCGTTTTTCGATTCTAGAGCAGCCAAAGTTATTAGAAATTAATCAATGTCAGCCCAATGGTATAGGGATACAATTCAGGTCCTTTGTTATCTGAATAAAAGGTTGAGAAATTATAGGTGCCGTATAGTTTGATGAAACGATAACCCACTCGTACCATGGCACCATATTGAAAGGGACGGATATTGATGTCGCCACGGTTCTTGTCTTTATCTTTACCGCCACCATCATCGTAGACCACTTTAGTATGTGAGCCGAGCTTAAAGCCACAGTAGCCACCGGCCGAAAAAAAGAATCGATTGTTGTGATCCTGCCCGGCAGGTACTTGAAATTCCAATAAAAGCGGAATGTTAATAAATGAAGCTGTGATTTTGTTCTTTTTTACATTTTTATCTGCTTCAAACCGGCCCATCGTATTTCCTGTAACTTGATCTTTTTCAATGATGTATTGACTGTCGGTGCGATAGTTGTAGAAGGTCCAGCCAATACCTGTTACCAATCCAATATTGTTTTTCTTGCGTTGCAAATCAATGCTGTATTGAAACAGGTTCAGACCAATAGATACTGATTTTCCCTGGTTGAGATCCATAAACTCACCGTCTGCCGGTGGAGATGTTTTGAAATCGGAATTCATGAATCCGTTGAATCCCAGGTCGACGCCTGCCCAATGACCTTTAAATTTCTCACGTGGAATGCGTACCATGCGAATGCGTGATCGGTTGTGATCTTCGATGACCTCAAAGCGTTTATGGCCGATGGTTATCTTAGTAATCGTATCGCTATAGTTTTTCACTTCCATTTTGATGCCGGGAATTTCAACAGTGGTTTGGTCAAAGTCCTCCTGGATTTTAGCCAGGCTGCGGGATTGATTCTTTTTAGTCGTTTCCTCCTGCGCGTTAGTCATCAAAAGGCTTGAACCAATTAGTAAACATGTAAGTATTACTTGCTTAGTTTTCATGATGAAAAGTGTATTGATTATATCTTTAGTTGTTTCTCTCCGTTAATTCAAAAGTAAGACGGTGAGCTAATTTTAAATGTTACAGCCATATTGTGATTTAGGCATAAAAAATACCCTGGTGGATGAAACCAGGGTATTTGTGTATATCGATATGATCTGTAGTTATTTTGCTTTACGACTGATTTGAATTTTTTCACCTTTTAACTGATAAGCCACCAGGTTTTCATCTTCATCGTATTGTTTTTGCAATTCCAGCCGGTCTTTAGATAACCAATTCACAAATTTGACACCATTTTCAACCAGAGCAATGTTAAGTGACGGATCTTGTTGATCTGCTTCAATTTTTTTGTAGATCTCAGCCAGTTCCTGTCGTCTCTTATTGTTATTCATGTATTGAGGCATCATCGCGTTTAGCCCTTGCTCAAAGGCATTGATGGGTGTTGTTTTTAAAGTTGGCAAGTTTGCTGAAGCTAACATTTCAAGAGCCTGAACATCTTGATATGGATGAGATGATTTGGTAGCTGAATCGGCTTTTTGAGTTGGTTTTTCTTTGTTCCTTCGCATGGGATCCTTGGCCATCTTCAGCAAACTATCGTTAGAAATCGGTGGTTGGCGATGAAAGTGCTTCTCAACAATTTTGGTAGCTGGTTTGGCCTCACTCAAGAGGGATTGGTTTGATTCTGATACTTGCCGAGTTTGTGCCAGTTTGGTTTGAGAATCAACCGACAATGAATCCCGGAGTAACCAAAGAGATGATCCTACTGCAAAAATAGCTGCAACTGTAGCAGCCCGATGGAGCACCTGTTTCCTAAAGAAAGGTAATAAAACAGATCGCTTCAACAATTGTTTATCGGGATACGAAATGGCTTTCTCATTCGAAAAGTAAACCGATGCATATTGTTGCGCTTCACTTTTCAAAGTTTGATTGTCTTGATATCCGGCGATTAATGTCTCAGATTCAGCATTGGTCAATCCTTCTTCTTGCTGCTTAATCAGCAGGTAGTCCAAAAGCGGCAAATCATAAGCATCTGACGGTTGTTTTTTTAGTTGCTCTTTGCCATCAAACATTGCCGATGAT